>JAGLXI010000001.1 GCA_023132995.1 Candidatus Zixiibacteriota bacterium
CTTACATGGGGGGCGCGCTGCCGGTCGGCTCGGTCATTGATGCCTTTGCCGAAGGCATCCACTGTGGCAGCTTTATTGTCAGGGAATCCGGCAAGTACGGCTTCCTGGTGGTTTACGGCGACGATCTTCACACGCCGGAAATCGACGGCGCCGGTCAGGATGACCTGATCCGCTTCTATGTCAACGGCGTTGAGGCGATCCCGTTGGCCCCGGCCTTCTGGACGTCCAACGGAGATGTCTACGAAGTCTGCCTCGAAGCGGCCACTCCCACCGTCCACGCTTGTGACCTTACCGAGGGCTGGAACCTGGTCAGTTGGAACATCGACCAGGGCACCAACAACATCACCGAGGCGCTGGCCTCAATTGAGGAGTGCCTGGTTGTCGTTCTCGGTTATGAGGCGGGCGGCCTGACCTATGATCCCACCCTGCCCCTGTTCTCGACACTGAACTACGTGGATTATCTCAGCGGCTACTGGATTAATGTCAACTGTGATATCACCCTTGAAATAACCGGCACGGCGGTGCCGACTACAACTCCCATCCCGGTAACTGAAGGATGGAACTTAGTATCGTACCTTCCCGATGATATACTGGCAACCCCGATTGCCTTAGCGTCGATCCATGACGACCTGATCGTCGCCTTAGGCGCCGACAATGTCTACCAGCCCGGTGACGACATCCACAACACCCTGCTGGAGATGAGTTCCTGCCACGGCTACTGGGTCAAAGTAGCACAGGGCGGCCAGTTGATTTACCCCGGACCGATTCCGGCGCCGGCTCCTCAGGTCAGGGCGAATCTCATGGCCGCCAAGGGTGTGCCGGGACTGATACCGACCACTGGTTGGATGAACCTGTACGCGCATGAGCTGTTGCTTGACGGCGCGCCGGTTCCGGCGGGAGCGACCATAACGGCGCACACCGGCGACGGCAAGTTGATCGGCAGCTTCGCTATGGAGCAGGACGGCTTATTTGGGTTCATGCCGGTTTACGCCGACGATCCGGCCACGGACGTCACCGAAGGAGCCAGACAGGGCGAAGCGTTCCACCTGCAAGTCAACGGCGTTCGGACTATGGAGGAGTTTGTCTGGACCGGCCATGCCCAGAAAAGGGAGATCAGCTCTCTGATTTCCAAGTCGAGTTCCGACGGTACGCTGCCGAGCGGCTGCTCGTTGGCTCAGAACTATCCCAACCCGTTCAACCCGACCACCACGATCAGCTTCTCGCTGCCGTCGGCTGGTAGGGCAAGGATTGAGATATACAATATCCTCGGCAGGCTGGTTGCTGTTCCTCATGACGGTATGTCGTCAGCAGGAAACAATCAGATTGTCTGGAACGGGAAAAACTCCGCTGGCAAACCGGTTTCCTCGGGAGTATACTTCTACCGGTTGACGGCGGATAACTACACCGAAACCAGAAAAATGACATTGCTGAAATAGAGTGCAATCCTGTGAAAGGAACTGGTATAAACCTCCGGCCGATTGCAAGATCGGTCGGATAGCAACAAGGTGAAGGTGTGAAAACAAGATACTTAAATCAGGTTCTGATAGCCGCCCTGGTCTTGGCTCTGGCTGCCGCCAGCCCGGCCAGTGTAGCCGCCAGCCCGTCTTGGAAGATATTCTCTGGCGACGTCAATATAAACGGTCAACCCGCGCCGCTTGGAACAGTTATCGAGGCCTACAATCAAGATGACATCTTCTGCGGCGATTGGATAGTGGGCGATTGCCCCCAGGGGGATTCCCTTGATCCGACGAAAGTCGGCAAGTACGGATTCATGGCGGTCTACGGTGAAGATGAATATGGTGGGGAAGGAGCCACTTTTGGCGATGTCATTTCGTTCACGGTGAATGGCCTCGATGCCGCCACCCAGGTTGTAGACGGTGATCTGTTCTGGGCGGACAAGGAGTTTGCCAAAGTCAATCTCTCAGTGGACAATGTGAACGTTGGCCTGGAGATATCCGATCCCGCCCCCGACAGGATGGGCAAACCGGGCGATACCATCCGGATCTACGTGGGTGTACGGAATCTCGGCAACGGTCTGGATTTCTATAACATCGAAGCTATTTCCACGTTCGGGTGGACGATAACGCCGATGGCGGATTTCGCCTACGCCGAACCGGACCAAGGGGCCTGGGCCTATTTCGACGTCGAACTGCCTGTATGGCCCGGTGGAAACACAGTCGACGACATAACCTATACGGTCTACTCGAACATCGATCCCGGCGTTTCGGAATCAGGCGCGCTGCTGGTGACCGCGGATGTCAACTCGGTGTATATTGTTTCGCTGGTGGATCCGCCGTCCGGCCAATCCGGTGACGTGGGAACGACGCTCTATTACAGCGTCGGCGCTCGCAACGACGGCAACGAGCCAGACGACTATGTCCTGACGGCAATCTCTGATCTCGGCTGGACAGTCAACGTCCCCGGCGGGTCGACCGATGCTGAGCCGGGAGAGACCGTCTCCTTCTCGTTCAGCGTGGAACTTCCCGCCTCCATAGTTGGCGATAACGAGACATCGAACATCAGCTATGAGATCGCTTCCCTGGGGGATCCGGCCGAGACTGTTGGCGGATCGGTATCGGCTACGGCCAACGCCGTCCACCTTGTCTACGCGATGGTACTGGAAGATCCTCCCTTTCAGCAGACTGCCGAGCCGGATCACGCCGTGCACTTTAATGTCGGCGTGCGCAATACCGGTGACCTTGCTGATCAGTATCACATAGCCGCTGCCGGTACCGTGCACGGCTGGACTGTC
>JAGLXI010000010.1 GCA_023132995.1 Candidatus Zixiibacteriota bacterium
AACCAGGGTTGGAAAGACGAGTAAGGAGAATATGATGGCAGTACCGCTTCTGGATCTTAGTCGCCAATATGCTTACCTCAAACCGGAGCTTGACGAGGCGGTTATCAAGGTCCTGACCCATGGCAAGTTCATTCTGGGACCCGAGGTCTCAGAATTAGAGAAAAAGATCGCTTCCTTATGTGGCGTAAAGTATGCAATCGGGGTGGCTTCGGGGACGGACGCCCTTCTCCTGGCGCTGCGGGCGGCGGGGGTTCAGCCCGGCGACGAGGTGATCACCACCGACTTCTCGTTCTTCGCCACGGCCGGTGTAATCCATCGCCTCGGCGCGCGGCCGGTGCTGGTCGATATCGAAGAGGACACCTGCAATATCGATCCCTCCCTGGTAGAGGCCTCCATCACGCCGAAAACCAGGGCGATCATGCCGGTCCATCTCTATGGTCAGGTAGCCGACATGGATCCGATCATGGAAATCGCCGGCCGGCATGGACTGAAAGTGGTGGAAGACGCCGCTCAGGCGATTGGCGCCGAGTACAAGGGGCGCAAAGCCGGCTCCATCGGCGATTTCGGATGCTTCTCGTTTTTCCCGTCAAAGAACCTCGGCGCCGGAGGGGACGGCGGGATGATTGTAACCAGGGAAGAATCCAACTATGATCTTTGCCGCTGGCTACGGGTGCACGGGGCCAAGAGAAAATACTACCACGATATGGTCGGCTACAACTCCCGACTGGCGACAATCCAGGCGGCCATACTGCTTATCAAGCTCGGTCACCTGCGCAAATGGTCGGTGCAGAGAATAGAGCATGCTCGGTTGTATGACCAGGCCTTTGAGGGTCTCGAGGGTGTCAGGACGCCGACCGTCAGGGATGACAGCACTTTCCATATCTACAACCAGTACACGGCGTCTTTTGACCGGCAGGCGGATATCCAAAAGGCGCTTGGCGAGGCTCAGATCGGATGCGTAGTGTACTACCCGGTGCCATTCCATAGGCAACCATGTTTCGATTACCTCGGCCACAAGCCGGATGAGTTCCCAGTCTCCAATCAGACCAGCGAGAGAGTGCTCTCGCTGCCGATATACCCGGAGCTTTCCGGAGCCGAACAGAACGAAGTCATAGACACCGTCAGAAAGGTGCTTTAGCTGGCACTGTGGCCGGCACCGCCGGACGGGCGGTTATGGGAAAAGCGTTTAATCTTACTCGAAAACCCATGACTTACCCGGCATCCTCCCTGTGGTTCACAAGTCGGTCAGGGGCAGACGAGGCGTCTGCCGCCCACGGAAGTGACATTGTCACTCTATGGATCATTCCTGCTCCTCCATCATTCCGGGCTTGACCCGGAATCCAGATTTGTATTCTAAGTTTAGATGGCGGCTTTCGCCGTTGGGGTCGTAGGTTCAAACTCGTTTGGACCTGGCCGATCAAGGGGTGGAAATGGGTTCGTTTTGCGGGTTTTCATAATCGGCCAACAGGATCGGTAGTATTTTTGCGGTCGGCATGAGTTGTCAGTCGAGACGTATTTCATCATGTAGCGGACGGTGGTCGGGTTTTGGGGGGAGGTTGTGGTGTTTATGTGAGAGCAGGCCGAGGGCGGGTGAAGGGGGGAACTATAACCGAACCGACCCCACAGCAAGCTGTGGGGCACCCGGCATTTTGGGAGGAAGTTGTGGTGTTTTTGTGAGAGCAGACGGAGGGCGGGTGAAGGGGGGGCTCAATGGCGAACCGATTGCACAGCGGGCGGCAGGCTGGCTTCAGAAGTGTTTTCGGAAGTACTCTCTGGCACCTGGGTAAATCAGCGCACCGTTCATTTGACCGATTTTGCCTGGTTTCCAGCCTTTGTCCTCTCCCTGCATGTAGAGGAATGTTACAACCTCCTGCCCCGGCTTTTCTGGGGCGGGGAAACAATTGGTAAGCTCCGCCTTCTCCTCTTGTGATAGGCCTTCTCGATTGCAAAGCTCCAGAAGCTTCAGCATATAGACACTCCACTCCGGTCTCTTGGAACCATTCTGGCCGTGAGTGAAGACACATATTTCATCCAGACGCAGCAAATCGATAACGCCCTCTCGACTGGGGAGAACATTGACAAGGACTTGGTAATCATCTGGATTGCCCGCCTCTTGCGTGACATGGGACACTATATCATTATGCTTAATCTCCCAACCATCGTTAACGGGGCAATTATTCATCTTCCATTGTCCCCATATTATGTTTCGCCCTCCGAGAGACAGATCGTGAGTCTTGCGCCAATGTGGCTTTTCACCAATGACTTCTCTCTTGTAAAGACAAGTTGGCATTGTTCATCTCCTTTTTCATTGTTCTTTGATTCTACTATGGTCTTCCTGCGCAGTCGGGAATCCCACCGTATTACTCACCGATCCCACAGCAAGTAAGCTGGGGGGCTGCTGGCCTTAAGATGTAATGTTATTCTGTAATCTACGTCAATTGCCGATATGGTCTGAATCATCGGGGTAGAGGATATCCCAGCGCATCTTTTCGCGAAATGGCCTTCTCAGTGCCACCGAGTCAATATACTCGCCCTGATCATTCTTCTTACGTTGAAAGTCAAATATATATGTCGTCATCCACAGGGCATCGTATGTCTTACCGTAGAGGTCTTTATATTGCAAGTAAAGATAAACGTGAAACGGCAGACCACTACTGTCCGGATCCAAATATGCATCAAACGTCTTTATATCCATGGTTCGTACAACTATCGCCTGACTTGGTGGGACCGTAAATGAGTCATCGGGCATCACGAGAAGGTCAATATCGGGGTGCCAAAATGTCGTTTTCTCTAAAGCCATTCGACAGACTGCTGTATCTGATTTATCATATTCACGAAGCCACTCCGAGTATTTTATTCCCCCGACATCTCGGCCGGTAATATAGAGTGGAGAATTGCCGCTGTTCTTTATCTCAAAAGTGATGGTGTCCACAACCAAAGCCACAGTAGATCGACCATCCCACTCGTGGGAACCGTGTGAAACGAGACTAATGTCCTTGATATCTCGTTTGCCGTCAGGTAGCTGGATACCATATTTTAGGAAGGCACGACCAGCGTTCCTCACGCTAATAGTGGAAAACGGCCTAAATCGCCTTATCGACTCCTTGGTGAGGATTTCGGTTTGTCTTCTCATTAATTCCAAGGTTCGATCCGTTGTATTTTGCTGGTGCCTCATTATTTCCAAGTTATCTTCCATGATGTTCTTCTGGCCTTGGTAAATGAAGAGACCGGTGACAGCCGCTATTGCGATAATTAAGGAGGACTTCGCATCCAGCCAGTTCAAAAGGCCGGGTCCTCGCCGTTTCACCACGCCCCACCATAACTTGAGAGTCTCTGTGACTTTCATAGTCCCACTATATCCTTTTTGGTATATTAATACCACTCAATTTCGTCACACAAGCCGCTTGCGGTAATAGCTTTCAGGGTATGACACGAACGCTAACTGATTGATAACGGCACGGATCTACCGCAACTTGCAAGATTATGTGGACTCTAAGTTGGGTCATAACTCACATGGTACATGGCAGCACTCATCTTTCACTTTCCCCCTGCCCCATCCTAAAACAATCCACCATCGCACACCGTCTTGGGCGGGTGGCTGTGGGTCTCTGTTCCAATAATACTCTATTGATTTTTCAGCCATTTAAGTCCTTGGCAAAAGGAAACGCCTGTGGTCGGCGGGGTCAAGGTTTTTTGTGGAGGAGGAGGTCGGGTTTGAATATGGGGACCCTGTACGTACACCCACCAGCCGCTTCGCTCTTGGTGGGGTACCAATGCCGCTCACCCCTCGACTGCGCGCGCCCCTCGACTGCGGTCGCTCGTAGTCGTTTTTCTTGATTGCTCTGGAGCGATCCGCTATCTTTGTGAGCCGGCGAAGCACTGGCGGAAAACACTAAGGAAGGAACATAATGCTCGCCTCCAGAATAACATCAGGAAGGCCATGGCCTATATGGTTTCTCCTGGTATTTGCGGCGTTGTTTCTGTTTGGCCCGAAAGTTACAGGTGACAGCCTCGGCCTCATCGAGGACACCGGAACACCTACGGATTCATTGAAGCTCGACGATTCCAGATTGGTTGTATCCTCCGAAACTGACGTCGTGGACCCATCCGGGGAGTCGGCCTCACTTTACCCCATGTCGCCGGAGCGCAAAGCCAGGCTGGTATCATACGCCCGGTTCAAGAACATCTGGCGGTTTGTCGGTTTCGTCATCAGCATTGGTGTTCTGTGGCTGATCCTGGTCACGGGTCTTGCGGCCAGGATGCGCGACTGGGCCCGGGTGGCCGGGAGGAGGTTCTTTGTCATCTGGCTCTTCTTGGGAATGTTCGCGGTGGCCGACTACATATTGAGCCTCCCTTTCAACATCTATCGCGGCTTCGTGGTCGAGAGCAATTACGGATTCATGAACCAGACGTTTCTCGAATGGTGGGGTCAGGGTCTCCTGGGGTTGCTGATCACCGTGGTGATCGGGATCATTCCCATCTGGTTCTTCTACTGGCTGGTACGGAAGTTCAGGCGATGGTGGCTGGTTTTCTCAATCGGCGCCATCCCGTTTGCGGTCGTTATAATCGTGATTGTGCCGGTATTCGTAGCCCCGCTGTTTAACAAATTCGAGCCGCTCAGAGACAAGCAACTCGAGACCGAGCTCCTGGCCCTGGCCTCCCGGGCGGGCATCGAGGGAGCGGACGTGTTCCAGGTCGATGCCTCCAGGCAATCGTCCAAGATAAACGCCTACGTCACCGGACTGTTCGGCAGCAAGCGCATCGTGCTCTACGATACTTTGATCGACAACTTCACGGTCGAGGAAATCAAATTCGTGATGGCTCACGAGATGGGCCACTACACGATGCACCACATCTGGTGGGGACTGGCGGTGGCCATCGTCTTCATCTCCTTTGCCCTGTGGCTGGTCGCCATGACGATCCATCCGCTGATCAACCGGTTCAGGGAGAGGTTCCGGTTCGATAGGCTATCGGACATAGCCTCGCTGCCGCTGGTGCTGATCTTTTTGTCAGTGATTATGTTTCTGTTTCAGCCGGCAACCAACGCCGTCAGTCGGTTAATGGAGCGCCAGGCGGATACGTACGGTATGGACATGTCCGGCGTTTCCGGCGAAACGGGAGCGGTCGTTTTCGACAAGCTGTCGGTTTTCAACTTGTCCGATCCTGACCCGCATCCGGTAATCGAGTTCTGGTTCTACAGTCACCCGTCGCTCAAGAAGCGCATGGAGTTCGTGCGCGGATACCGGCCTGCGCGGTAGAAACAGCGGACACTTGCAGCCACTAATCCCCTGTATCTGAATAGCTTGCCGGCTGTCGCCAGGCCCCATCCCGGGAGCGCTCCAGCGGATTCTGGAGAAAAACGGTCACGGAATGATTGTTCGCCGCCGATAATCTGAAGAGAATGGAGACAAATGTGGGGTTTGAGGTCGAGACGGGCAATACTCTGTGAAACAAGCGATAGCTGCAAAAGAGGGCGCCCTTCCCACTGAGGGAAAGGCAACCGTGTCTGATGCTGACAAGTGGTTGGAGGTTTTCTCGATACTCCTGCACGACATCGAGTCTCCCCTGGCCTCAATGAAGTACATTCTCCGTTTGATCGACGAAAGAAAGCTGGATCTCAACCGGCCGTTGCACCGGAAGATGGTGGCGTCATCACGGATAGCCTTCGAAAGAGCCGAATCCATTATTTTCGACATAATGGCCGTGGCCAGGGCCGGAAAGGTGGGCCTGCCGGTAAGAATGACCAGTATCGACCCGGAACCGGTCATCAGGGAAGCCATTCTGCTGGCCTCGGGGTCCGCTCAGGAAAGAAACATCGACATCAACTTTGTCAATGAGGTCGGTTCTATTCCTGTCGAGGTCGACCCCGATCTTCTCAAGCGCATTGCCGACAACCTCCTGTACAACGCCATCCGCCATACTCCATCGGACGGAACCATACAAGTGTATACCAAAGACGGGCAGCAGTGCATTTTTATTCATGTCAAGGATTCCGGCCCGGGGCTGCCTGACGTGGATCCGGAACTGCTTTTCGAGAAATATAGTCAACTGCAGCAGCGAGCCCTTGGTCGCCATCGCGGCGTGGGCCTCGGCCTGTATTTTTGTAAATTGGCGGCTACCGGTATGGGAGGGACGATCCTTGCAGACAATCATCCCGAAGGTGGCGCCGTGTTCTCTTTGAAATTGCGGAAAAGTAAGGAGTAATACCATGAGTGAGAAATTGGACGCCGAATCCTATCTCAAGTCGGGCTCAAATGAGTTGCGAGTCCTTGAGTACCAGGCGGCCGGCATGGCCTTTGGCATCAATATCCTCAAAGTGAGCAAGATAATCAACAACCTGGTTGATTTCACCGAAGTACCCGAAACCCATAGTGCAGTCAAAGGTATGTTCAAGGATATGGATCGTCTCGTGCCGGTTGTCGACCTGGCCGAGTTTCTGGGCGTGGTTGACGAGAACACAAAACGGGAAAAGGTCATAGTAACCGAGTTCTTTGGCGTTCTGACCGGATTCTGGGTCGAGAAGCTCGATTGGATCCACCACTTCAAGTGGGAAGATATCATTGATGCCGAGAGGGTTTTCTCCGGGATCGACCAGCGGTACGTGATCGGCATCGTTAAGCCGACGGAAGACCGCATGGTGCTGCTCCTTGACTACGAAACGATCCTCCTTGACATCTGCCCGCACCTTCGGACGATCGATCAGCAGGCGGTGACTATCGACGCCGATTTCACCGGCAAGAAGGTCCTGATAGCCGAGGACTCCGCGGCCGTGAGAGCCATGATGGTTAACGAGATCACGGAGCGCGGGGGAGAGATGCTGGAAGCCAGCGACGGAGCCGAGGCCTGGCGGATGTACCAGAAACAGGCGGTTGACCTGGTAATATGCGACGTAGAAATGCCGCAGATGGATGGCCTGGCGGTGACGCTGCAGATTCGAGGTTCCGAGCGCCCCAACACGCCGGTGATTGTCTACTCCTCGATCGGTGACGTCGGAATGAAAGAGCGAGCCAGGTTTCTCAAGGCGGACGCTCACATTACCAAGCTCAACCTTAACAAACTGCTGGAGACCGCGGTCAAGCTGATGCGCGGGGAGAAAATAACCGAGATTGCCCCGGAGCCTTCCGGCGCCGAACAGCCGGTCTGCGAGACAATTCCCCTCGACTGAACGGCACGGCCGGCAGCAAACCGGGTCACAATCCGGTCCGCTGCCGGTGTCTCGAACCTCGGCAGGGAAAGCAAACCTGCCACCCTGCTGTGCCGGTGATGTCAACCGGCGGAGAGCTTCTCGCCCTATCAGGGGACAGCCGCTCGTTACACTTCTTTTCACGGATAGCCTGAAAGAGCTTGACTCACGGAAGGCATTTGCATATAATCGTTCGCTGCCAAGGGCAGCGTTCTTATGCTCTTGCTCGTACTCGGTCTGGGAAATGCCGGCGGGGAGTACCAGGGAACTCGCCACAATATCGGCTTTGAGGTTCTTGACCTGGTCGCTCGCAAACTTGGGGCGCAGGCTCAGCCGGAAACGCGCGAGTATTACTGGGCGGTCAGGCAATCGGGTGTCGACAGGCTGATTCTGGCTTGGCCGAGGCTGCTGATGAACCGTTCCGGGCTTGCGGCACAGGTTCTTTTACAGCGCTATGATGTCAGATCGTCGGCGATGCTGGTGGTGGTTGATGATTTCAATCTCCCGCTGGGTCGGCTCCGCTTCCGAAGCTCGGGCGCCGACGGCGGTCACAACGGGTTGGCCTCGATTATTGAACTTCTGCAGACGGAAGGATTTCCCCGGTTGCGTTTGGGAATCGGCCCGCCGCCCGATAATGTTGACAGGGCTGAGTATGTCCTGAGAGGATTTGACCAGGAGGAACTGGAAGCAAAAGAGAAGATGATTGCCGTGGCGGCGGAGGCGGTGCTGTTTGCTGTCGACCATCGCCTTGATGAGGCAATGAAAAGATACAACGTAAACCCTGCTTAGCTTACAACCCGGATATCCTAAAGCTAAGCCGTTAGAACCTTTAACCAACGTCCACAGGGAGGATACCTGATGCGACTTTACGAGACAACCTTCATTATCAATCCCCAAACTGACGACGCCGCCATTGAGCGCCAGGTCAAGGACGTGACGGATCTCATCGCCAACCGGGGCGGAGAGATCGTCCATGAGAACCGCATGGGCACCCGGCGCTTGGCCTACGCTATTGGCGGACTGACCCAGGGCTACTATGCCACGCTCATTTTTAAGGCTCCCACTGAGCTGTTGACGTCTCTTGAGCGACATTTTCGCCTTGGCGAAGCATACCTTCGCAATCTGACTATCATTTTCGAGGGTGATCTGGAACGCCTGAAGGAGCCGAAAGAAGTGGAGGAGCGGTTCCGGCCGGCCCCTCGAACTCCGAGGGCAGGAAGGCCCGACCGGCCGTTTGGCAGGCGCGAAACGACGCCTCGCACTCCAGACAAAACAGAGACGGCAGACAAACCGGAGACCCCGGTTGAAACCAAACCACCGGTCGCTGACACCAGTTGGGACGCCCCTGCTCCTGTCGAACCGGAGCCGCAGAAAGAAACCGCGACCGACGCCATCGCGGCCGAAGAAACAAAAGTGAAAGCGCCCGAACCCGAAGTGGAACCGACGCCGAAACCGGCTAAGCCTGCCGAGGAATATCTGGAAGACGAAGAACTGTAGACGGATTGCTGGTGGTTTGCATGACAACCCCCGTGACAACAAAGTCAAATACACAATCGAGATAGGATATAGTCACTATGGCTGAAATGAGGATGAGAAGAAGGAAGATCTGTCGCTTCTGCGAGAACAAGATCGACTACGTGGACTATAAAGACGACCGGCTTCTGCGCCGGTTCGTCAATGAGCGGGGCAAGATGATCCCGCGGCGGGTTTCCGGCAACTGTGCCAAACATCAGCGGAAACTGACCAAGGCCATCAAGAGGGCGCGGGTCATGGCAATCATGGCCTTTGCAAGTGAATCCTTCCGTTGACAAAGCGCCGTCAGGTGTCACCACCGCTCAGGACCCGGCCCCAGGACGCGATCTGCAGAGTTATGTAACAGTCGTCGCGCTGCCGGTCTGCACGGTGCTTATGTTCGGACAAGCGACTGGCGGTACGAGCGGTCTTACTGCGCTGATGGTGGCGGCCGGCGTCTATCTTCTGACGATCTACCTGTACTACGGTCTGGCCCGGCTGGCTTTTAGCAATCGCTCGGGGCTGCTCTGGAGTAGCGCGGCGGCGGCGGTTGTTGTCGGTCTGGTGTCATCCGGGGGGATTGCCGTCGGGCCGATGCTGCTGAGTTGCGGTATGATGCTGGTCGCCTCTATCATTTGCGGTCGGCTGACGGCCCGGCGATGGAGACCTGTTCGCGTATACATTCTGGGTGCGGCGACGGTGGCGGCCTTTTTCTCGGCACAGTATTTTTCGCTGTGGTCGGAGTTAGCTGCGGCAGCACCGGAGGTGCTGGATACTGCAATGGCCGATCTCAAGCAGATGCTGCTCTCGCTGGGATACAGCCAGGAGGCCGCGCGCAGCGGTCTGGACCAGACGCGAAGGTTAGGCGAAATCTTTGTGCGCATCGTGCCGGCCCTGACCGTCATAGGTGCCGTTTTCCAGTTCAGTCTGGGCTACCTTCTGTTCGTCCGCCATGCCGAGCGCCAAGACCCTGCCCTTACATGTGCGGTGCCGTTCACACGCTGGCGAGTGCCCTTTGCCGTGACTCCGGTACTGGTTGTCACTATCCTGGCGCGCCTGGTCGGCAACGAGACGGCGAGAGTAGCAGCCGACAATGTGCTGGTCGGTTTGTCGGTCTTCTACTGCCTGGCCGGGCTGGCGCTGATGGAGTACTATCTGCGCAAGTTGAACTTCTCGGCCCCGGTAAAAATACTGTTCTATATGCTAATGTTTTTCACACATCTGATAGGATTTTTCGTGGCCGCCCTACTGGGGTTTGTCGACAGTTTTGCCGACTGGCGAAACCGGCCGGCGGCCCAGGCGGTTTGATATATAGTGGTTGCCAACAGGCTGGAAAGGACATACAATGAAGGTGATACTAAGAGAGGATGTGCCGGACGTCGGGCTTGCCGGACAGACGGTTGAAGTAAAGACCGGATACGGCCGCAACTACCTGTTCCCCCGCAACCTGGCTATCCCGGCCACAAAGGCAAACCTCAAGGCGATCGACGAGGTAACCAGGCAGAAGGAAACCAGGGAACGGAAAGCTCGTCGCGAGGCGGAGGTCGTCAAGGATAGAATAGAGAAGCTCTCGCTCTCGGCCGAGGTGTTAGTCGGTGAGGAGGACAAGGTCTTTGGGTCGGTCACGGTTCACGACATCGTCGGTCTTTTAGCCGGTGAGGGAGTATCCGTTCCCAAGGGCACCGTCCAGTTGGAGAACCCGATCAAGGTGCTGGGCGTCTACACCATCCCGATCAAGATCGACAAAGACGTCACGGCTGACCTGAAATTGTGGGTAGTTAAGAAGTCGTAGCCTATGAAGATGCTTGAAGCAACAGTCGAGGGCCTGGCGCTCGATATGACGACCAACTCTCCGGTCGTGATTCTTTCGCCGATCGGGCTTGACAAGGTTCTCCCGATCTGGATCGGTCACGCCGAGGCTTGGGGGATTGCGATGGAGCTCTCCGGAGTTTCCCCAAAACGCCCCATGACCTACGATCTGATCAAACAGGTGATCGGTACCCTGAAGGCCCGGGTGGATCGAGTGGAGGTTACTGAGTTGAAAGATCAGACTTTCTACGCCGTGATCCATCTCAGTTGCGACGGGGAAAAATACGAGATCGACGCCCGGCCGTCGGACTCCATCGTGGTGGCGTTGAAGGTAGGGGCAAAGATATACGTCAATGAGGGACTCTTCCACCTCAGTGAGATCGGCGAGTCGCCCGAGGTCCCTCCCATGCCCACCGATCGCGAGTCGCTCCGTGACCGGCTCAAACGGATCAACCCTGAAGATTTCGGGAAGTACCAGCTCTGATGCGTCCGCGCTTCGGCAGGATATTTGTAGCTTGTCTCATCGCGATCCTGTCGGCCACGATCTGCCTCGCCCAGGTCATTGATGACGCCGACGAGGTCGTATCGCTGTATGCCAAGGGTCGCCGACTCGCTCACGAGGGGGATTGGTTCCGGGCTTTGCGTGTATTCCAGCAGCTCGAAGGACGCTACGCAAGTTCCAGGAACCTCGATGTCTTCGTCTTCCATCGCGCCAAGGCCCACTATTACCTCGGTGAGTATTCCGAGGCCGTCGCCGGATTCTCTTACTTCATAACGCATTTCCCCCGCTCACCGGAAGTGCCCTACGCCCATTTTTTCATGGGAAACGCCTACTACCGGCGCGCGAGTGTGAGTCCGGCCGTATCCAGCTATTTCGAATCGTATCGGTTGTCGCTTGACAAACGTCTCGATGCGCTGCTGATGGAGTCATTAGAGGCAGCCCTTAAGAGCGCCTCTTCTATAGACATCGGGCCGGCCGATTTCAAGAGCTTTTCCAGCGACAGGAAATGCCGACTGGTGAGAGTATTCGCTGAGGCGTATGTTGTCAGGGGTGAGGTTCATTCGGCTAACAAACTCCTCTCACTGTGCGGGGAGCACGTCGACGCTTCGGTGGCTTCCAACGTTACATCCCGGCGCAGCAGCAGTGAACTGGGAATCGCCCTGGTGCTTCCCTTCAGCGGGGAGCTGCACTCATGGGCTGATGACATCTACAACGGGGCGGTCATTGCCGCCGAGATATACCGTCGGGAGTCCGGAGGCCAAGTGAACTTAGTTCCATGTGACACCAGGGGTGATCCTGTTAACGCGGCTCGGATTGTCACCGAGCTGTCTCAACAGCCCGACGTTCACGCCGCCATAGGTCCCCTGACGAGTGAAGAAGCGGCGGTGGCTGCGGCGGCTCTCTCGTGCGCCTCACTGCCCCTGATCGTTCCGGCAGCCACGCAGGCGGGGCTCACAGCGCTGTCGAACACGTCGTTTCAACTTTCGCCGAACATTGAGCTGCAGGGAACGAGGATGGCCCAATACGCCATTGACAGCCTTGGCGCCGA
This sequence comes from Candidatus Zixiibacteriota bacterium, assembly GCA_023132995.1. Taxonomy (GTDB): domain Bacteria; phylum Zixibacteria; class MSB-5A5; order GN15; family FEB-12; genus JAJRTA01. The sequence continues at coordinate 12,055 of JAGLXI010000010.1, forward strand.
CTCGGTGGCTGTCATAACATCGACCAACCACGATCACCTTCAGATGGCGCGCGCGTTCTCGGAGCGGTTCAAACAACTGGGTGGAACGATCGTCGGCGCCGAATACTACCGCTCGCGCGATAAGGATTTTGGCCCCTACATCAGGGACCTGAAGGCTATGATATGGGGCTTGCCGCCGGATTCGATCTTCTTCGTGAACGCCGAAGGCGACACTCTTGACCCCGACGGAATCCCGGTTTTTGTCGACTGCCTGTTCCTACCCGGCTCGCCGCAGCAGTTGCGATTGTTGTTGCCGCAGATACGCTTTTACAAGCTCACTGGATTCTATCTTGGCTCCGACGGATGGGCCGATGACGCCGTCTACCGGTTGGGTGACGACGTCACCATGGGCGCTGTTTTCCCGTCGCCCTTTCTGGTCGGCAGTTACTCCGATGAGTATGTCAGGTTTTCAGCCGCTTACGATGCCCGCTACGGAGAGCAGCCACCCCGGCTGGCCTGTCTTGGGTATGACTGCGTTCGCCTCGTAACCCGGGCCGGGGCCGCCGACGGTTTCTCCCGCGAGAGACTTGCTCCGGCCCTGCAGAAAGTTGGCGGTTACCAGGGTGCGGGGGGAAAGGTGACGTTCGGCAAATACCGGGAAAACATCGAGTTACCGCTCTATCGAATCGAGTCGGGGCAGGCGGTAATCCTCGGGCCGGAAGACATCGCCGCCGAGCCGGAGAGCGAGTAAACGGCCCCGTGCCACTTGGCTTTTGACGCCCGATTCAGTATATTCAGCGACAGGAGAACGGTTCACCGCAGTAACGGAGTGCTACATTATGGCAGACGGCAAACCCGCCCTCAGGATGGTTATCAACGGCAAGGAGAGGGATGTCACTTTCGAGGAGTTGGCCCTCTCCAACAACCTCGCTCAGGAGGCCCTGGTTCGCCTGCTGATCGACAAGAAACTGTTCGGGCCGCAGGAACTCATCGACTGGATGGAGAAAGTCAAGAAGGAGCGTTACCGCACTCCCGATAAGGAATGAGGGATAATGTGACCGACCACGACCGGGATCATGATGTTCCGATCAGCGACGCCGAGGCTCGCGGAGAGCCGACCGCCGCGGAGATCACCGACGCCGAGGGTGAGGTGCTGGCATGGTCCTGCCACCCGGTACGGCGGCGGCCGTTGATATCGGTTCTGGTTACAATCTTCATATTCGTGGTTACGGCGGCAGTGTTCTATTCAACGAACTCCCGGCTGTTTGCCATCCTCGCCCTGGTGGTACTGCTGGCTTCTCTGGCCAAGTTCTATTTCCCCACCGGCTATCGTCTGTCTGGGCAGGGGATCACGATAAAAACGACCACACAGACGCTGGTGAAGAAATGGTCGCAGTATCGCAGTTGCTACTCCGACCGTAACGGGATACTGCTCTCGCCATTTCCGCATCCTTCGCGGCTGGAGAACTTTCGGGGCATCTACCTGATGTTCTCAGGCAACGGCGAGGCGGTTACCGATTTCGTGAAGGCCCATATCAGCGCGGCTGAGACACAATCCCCGCTAGGTGCGGAGGACAAGACCGCATGAGCCTGTTCCGCAGCAATCTGAACCTGCCCGACCCGGAAGAGAAACCCATTCCCGCCGCCGAAGAGGCCGTGCTTGAGAAGGTGGCCAGAAAAGTCGTTGAGAAACGCATGGCAGTACCGGCCATCCTGTTCTTAGAATCGGTCAAGCCGCTGAACTTCATCGGTGCCCAGACGATGGTCTTCTTTGAACCGATAGTCCAGACCGTTTTCAACTTCAAGGATTACGACACCCTGCGCTGCGCCCTGGAGAAGCGGGAGACACTGGAGATTCTGCTTCTTAAAATCGAGGAGTACGATGCGGACGCGCATCAGCGCGATAAACGAATCAGGAAGTTCCTGAAGGTCGAAAAGAAGAAGTGGAAATGGTATCAGCGATGGTTAGGCGTTTTCACTCCGCGCGTGCAGATCCCCGATGAAATCCTCAACCCGCCGGAAGAAGAGCCCCCTCCAAAGCAAAACGCAACCTGAGGGTCTGAACCCTCTTTCGCTGCTGGCCTCTATTGACTGACCGCGCGAAAGACACCCGAAAGACACCCAACGGGTGTTCAGCGCATTTTCATATTGTCTATCAGTCGCACCCCGTGCACATGTACCGCCAGGGAGCATATCGTACCGGGCCGGATAGTCCTCACGGGCGCCTGGCGGACGGTATCGGTGAAGGCAACGTAGTCGATCTTGGCCGTGGGGCAGGTCGCCATGATGGCAGCGCGCATTTCCTTTTCGATCTTCTTTGACGACAGTACTCCGCTTCTCACCATGGCCCTGGCGGTGCGAAGGGCATAGTAAAGGCACCTCGCCTCAATTCGTTGATCGGCCGTGAAGTACCGGTTGCGCGACGACATTGCCGGGCCATCCCTCTCGCGCACCGTCGGCGCGATGACGAGCTTAACCGGGTAGCCGAGGTCGCGCATCATCTGTTTCAGTACAGCCGCCTGTTGGAGGTCCTTCATCCCGAACACGGCCACGTCGGGGCGGGTGATATTAAACAGCTTGGCGACAATTGTCGTGACGCCCCGGAAGTGCGTGGGGCGATGCGCGCCCTCGAGGGTGCGGGTCAATTCCTCGACATCGACCCAGGTCTGGAAATCAGCCGGGTAGATATCTTCGGCCTTAGGGATGAAGACTATATCGCTGCCGGCAGCCAGGATTTTCCGGATGTCACCTTTTTCATCGCGCGGGTACCTAGCCAGGTCCTCATCGGGCGCGAACTGTGCGGGATTGACGAAGATCGTCGTAA
>JAGLXI010000100.1 GCA_023132995.1 Candidatus Zixiibacteriota bacterium
TTTTGATAACTTCGCGCGAATCAGACGAATAGTTGGCAATATCCATAACGTGCAATATCCCTATTGCTAAGATATACGTAGCGGTTACACATTCCAAGGCAACCGATTCGGACAATGTGCCCTGGAAACCATATTATAAGCTCCGCATTTCTCAAATGTCAAGTTGTTTTGTGGCGGTCGGTCAACCGGACATATTGGATCTCGGGCAATTGACTTCTTGGGTCTAACAGGCTGTTGAAAAAGCGTTTTGTGATGCTCGGAAGCCGCCGGATTCGTCATGCCCGCGAAAGCGGGCATCCAGGAAGTCGTTGATACCAGTGGATTCCCGCGTGCGCGGGAATGACTTGTTATGGAAAGCAGTTGCTGTTTTGCGTTCTTTTCCGAGTTTTTCAACAACCTGCTAATCAGACCTGCCTCCTTCAGCCTTATATGGCATCTATCTGGCGTTTCAACTCGTTGCAGGCACTTAGTCTGCGAGCATCAGGGTTTGACGACATACTGTACAGATCACATTTGGATTTTATGATGGCTGGTTTTAGAACCGGGCTGGCACTCGGATACTCCCTGAGCTCATTGTCTATGTCCCGGATCAGGCTGGGTCGCCTGCCGCTCGAGTTGCTCCACCGCTTCCAATCGTCAAGGCTGGGTATTCCGTCATCTTCTGTCAGCAGTTTAAGCGCTTCCCGTGTTCGCTTTCTTAGCTCGACTCGTGCTGCATTCCGCCTCACCTTCTCGGTATTGTACCTGTCACACAGTATGAGGATGGTATTCAGGCAAATACGTATCTCAGCTTCTTTAATGCCAACTGCGCTTGTCAATGCGTCATGTTTTCGGACTTCGGCATCAATCATCTTTAACGCTGACGAGCGGGCACCTCTGATACCGTGGCTGACCCGGCTCCAACGCATCCATGTGTCGTAATTCGGCATATTGGCGTCCTCTGGTGCACCACCGAGGCGACCGAGTTCAGCGTCCACACGGCGTTTCAGTTCATCACGGGCCAAACGCCTTCTCACTTTCTGGGGTCCGTAACTCTGGCAAAGATTCTTCAGGACGCTAAGGCACATGTGTTGCTCAAACAGCAATTCGTCATTATCGCGCAGTTCGTCATAGGTTTTTACTTCGCTGTCGATCTCTACAAGCAAAGCTGACCTTATATCCTTGATACCGGTGTAGAAAACGAAGCTCCATCTCATCCATTCGTCATAGGGGGGCATGGAGTCATCTGGTGCTATCGCACCTCGATGGTGCTCGGCCCGCCTTTTTAGTTCCGTGTTTGCGGCACGTCGTCGTGGTTTTCGGGGATCATATTCAACGCACAGATGTGCGATGACGTCGAGGCAGAGACGTTTCTCCCGCTGCGTGTGGTCATCCCGGCTCACTGTCTCAGCGTATGTCAGGACTTCACTGTCGATCTGCATTAACTTGCCTGGGCGGTTCCCTCTGATGCCTGTAACTTCACTCCACAGTTTCCATTTCAACCGCGAAGGGAATCTATTGTCTTGCGGCACATCAGCAGGAACTGTCGGTGGGTCAGCCTTTTCGCCGAGTTTGTCGAGCGTAAATTGATACTGCGGGTCGTTTCTGAGAAACGTCCAACCACGTGTGGTCAAATCAACATACATGCTGTCCGCAATGTTGCCGTCAAACAAAGGATCGCAGCAGGGGCCTTATGTTTTATGCCAGCTTATCTTTTTCCACTTCATGCCACCGGTGGGAGAGAATTTGCCGGAGCTGCCAAGAGTATGCTTGTGCCCGGTCTGGTCTTTGGCGAAGCCGTGGAGACCGCCGCGGTACATGTCGATCGGTGCAGAACCCTCACATCCCACCAGTAGAACGCCAACCATCGTTCTGCTTGGCGCTCGATAACCGATATACAGGTGTCCGTGTTCTCCTATGGCGTCTATTTTGACGCCCGACCATGGGTTTATGTTGCCAATGCCGCCCATGCCTATATTGACCCCGTACTGCCTCACGTTGTGGTTCTTTTTCACCTCTTTGATCTGTTTGCTCTGGTTGTCGGGCAACCCGTCTTCAGGGGTCGGCAGGAACAGCACTCCGTGGGTAGCAGCAAAGCGAGTCTGGACAGGAACATTTCCCCAGAGCCAGTGCCAAAAATCCTCATTATCGGACTCCGGTAATTGGATCATAACCCTGCCGCCGTGCGACAGTGCTGCAGCCAAAGGAATGTCATAATCCGACCAGCGTTTCCAAACGCCGTCGCCGTCTTTGAACAGCAATCCGCCGTACGCGAGTATCCCGAAGATACGAGCCAGAAGACCTTTTATGTCAACAGGGCTCTTTTTGAATGCGCCATACCACATGGCGACATCCAGATCGTATTGCTGCCCTTCGTCCCGATTAGCGAGCCATGTTTTTCTGGGACGGAAATATTTCGGCAAGCCATACCAATGACGCCCGGTCTTAATCTTGGATTTGATCTTATGTTCAGATCGACCCTTCTCAAGGTACCTACTATATAGCGCAGCAGCATCGCGTGGCATTTATGCCTCCCGCTCAACTTTTCGGCAGCAATAGACCGAAAGGTTCTCTATTGTGCCGTTTTCACTGTTGTGGCTGCGACTCGGAATCGTCATTCTGGTTGTCCTCGCTGGCGGGAACCTCAATCTCAACAGCACCCGGTGGTACGTCGGTTATTTTGACGTAACCACTATTATCGAGCTTCCCTTTTCTTTCCGATCCGTCCGCGAATTTCAAGACATAGTCACGGTTTTTCATGGGCTCCCCGCTTTCGTCCAGCGCAGTGAACTCCACACAATCCTTAAACTCCAGCAATCCCGACTCCTGCTCCCGGCCGAATTCGGTATTTTCGACTTTGACCGTGAAGAAATACTCCGGAGGGTTGTACTGGCTCCCGTAACGGTCAAGTTCCTCCTGGGTCGCGATTTCATCGGTGTCCTCGTGGTACTCGTATTCCCACCGTACTTCGATGCGATCATCCATCACCTTCGCCGGCAACTCGATAATCTTGTCATGGGCACTGTCGGTGTCGTGCTCATAGATGATAAGGGTCACCTCGGTGTGATCGCGCATGCCGCTGGTGTCGGCCGACAAAGTGAGAACGTCGCCGCGACGGGCCTCCGGTGCACTCCAGGACAGGTTAAACACGCGCACGGGTGGGAAGACGGGGATGCGGTCGGATTCGCCTTCCAGGTCGTTCTGCGGCAGCTTGACCTCAAAGTAGACGCGATCCCCAAGTTCGGCATCCGCCGGTATCTCGAACTCCCCCCCGTAAACGTTCTTTTTGATCTTGCCCTTGATCTTGCCCAGGTTGAGGCCGTTTTCGCTCTTGCCCTTAATCTTTATCTTGGCTCCCTCACCAACGAACGAGGTAACCACTTCAAAGACCACTGTCCGCCCGGCGATAGCCTTGCGCGTGATCCATGAGGCGGAAATCAGATAAGAATCCAGTTCGATCTCGTGCTCGGAGTCGGTCGATTTGTTGAAGATAAGGTCCATGCTCTCCTGTCGCGGCTCTACCCGGCGGGGCCGGGTTCGAACGATTCAATGATCCGGTCCACTTCGTGCCGGATCGTTTTCATTGTCTTCTTGGAGAAGTTGGCGCTGAAACTGTATGCGATCTTGTCGCGAATCATGTACGCCAGCTTGTGGAAGGTTACATCGCCGCCGGGCGACACCCATTTGTAGATGACCTCATACACCGGCACGCCGCTGGCGAGATTCCTCTGTTCTTCCTTGAGGATCTGCATATTGGGCCGGGATTCGACGACGCTGTCAATGCGCTCCTGGGCGTATTCGCTCAGCTCGGTCGTGACGCCCCGCTCGATGACAAGGGAGAGGCCGTGCTGGACGCCGCTGTCGTCAGGGCCCATAAAATGGTAGACGGATCGATCCTCCCAGTCATCCGGGAGGACAAGGCGAAAGCTGTTGTTGGTTGAACTCATAATATCAAGTCTCTTACGTCATTCATATTCAATCAGTTCACTATTATCGCTACTTCAGGCACACTACCCCGCCCTTTGTTCCCACATACACGCGGCCATCGTTGTCCACTATGGGGCGGCAGGTGAGCTCATGTTCCAGAAACTTGGTGATGATCTCCTCGCCCGCGCTCGAAATGTGCACCAGAGCAATGCCGGCGGCGGCCAGCACACTGCCATCGGACAGGATTGTTATGTATATGCTGCGACCACCCGAGGGGAAAGGGTATTCCCAGGCGATCTCACCGTCTCGAATATGAAGAAGTTTGCTGCCCAGCGCAAGGTAGACCCCGCCGTCGGGCGAGCTTGCGGGAGGATGCCAGATGATGTCCGCTTTTGGCAACTCGACTTGCCACTGCTCCTCGCCATCTGAGCCGATCTGCCTGAGCAGGCGGCCTTCGTCGGTATCTTGCACTACCAGCAGATCGTCGGAGTGGTTCAGGGAGAACGTGACAAGACCGGGCATCTCCCAGGTCTGTACGTCGTCCTTCGATTTGGCATCCAAAGGGATAACGTCAAAGTACTCGTCGGTGGCCATGTAAACGCGCGATTCTTCAGAATCGATGCGGAACCCGATGGCAACGCCGCGCATTTGCCAGGACCAGATGGGCTTGATGGTCTGTTTGTCAATACGATCCAACACAAAACAGGGAGGGATTTCTTTGTCGCCAGGCATGCGGGGTGCCATACCAAGCGAATGGTAAATGCACACCCACTCTGAAGACTTCCTTTTCATGAAGTCGAGCAAGGGATACTCCAGAAGAATCGGCAAGCTGAAACGCTCCTTTACTTCGCTGTCAAAGCCGTATCTCTCATAGAACCCCGTTGCCGACATGCCCGTTATCCCATCGGGCTCCAGTGAAAAGGCGACGCCCGCGAAAATCTCCTTGCTCCAGATCCGAACGCCGGTGGTCCGCGATCGGGCTTCAAGTCGACTGTCATACCGTACGAGCAGGTTGTCGCCATGGATGGCTAGGTGGCGCGGGCTGTCTTCCGTCATGTCCGGACTATCGTCCAGAGGCCAAACGACTTGGTCAGCTATAGTTGCTTGCAAAGGCACACAGGAGGTGCCGGCTAGATCGCCGTACGGACGGGGGTTGACGTGATGGACCATGTTGGATTCACTGCTCGTAGCCATTTGTAACTCTCCTTTTGCATCGTCGGCGCGGCAGGCAACGCAAAGCAACAATGCCGCAAGAAGCAACCGCAAGCCTCCTGCACATGCACCGCCGACCATCGTATGCGATACCAACTCCTCCCAGCATCCCTTGTAGAACTTCCGTCCAGGATCGCCATCTCGTTTGATACACTTCGCCATGCCTGTTCGATCACACTACCGATATCGTAAAATTGTCGCCCATCTGAGTATCAGCCCAATCCCTGACAAAGGTCAGCGCCGTCACATTGGAATCACCTAAGGCAGCGTCCATGAGAAAACGGACTACCTGGTTGGCTGTAGCATCGAACCTCACTTGCACCACGCCACCCTGGAAGTAGACTGACGGATTGCCGGCAGGCGTTGTTGAGCGCCTCATGTTCAACTCGTAATTAGTATCAGCCGAGGCATCGGTTCTGAAACCCGGAAGAAAGTGAATGAACAGCTCATCGAGGTCAGTGGTGCCTGCTATCAGACGACACCTGCCCCCCCAGTCCAGCCATTCCCGCTGAATACTGAAGAGAGCCCCGGCTCTCTCAGTGTCAGTCCAGGCAGCCGGATCATTGTCAAAAGTCACTTGACCCAATAGTCCGACCACAATAACACCCTTGTAGTGACGGTTGGCATGGCCCGGGTGGAACCAGTTCATGGAAGACTCATCCTGACCGGTATCGTACATGGCCAGGTGGAGTTCCTTGTTGGCGACTCCCAGCCCGTGATGCTCACTCAGATGCAGCGGCGTGAGCACATTGGCGCGGAGGTTCGGATTTCCGGCGAGATCCCTGTCAAACGTGTAATTGGTGACACCATGGCTAAACCTGGCTTCGAACTTCATTCCGTTCAGAAAATGCTGGAGTCCCTCGTTTGGGGGACCAACATTTGGGTCAGAGTCGGTCTCGTCATTGACGAAGTGCAGATAATACCACAGGTGATGCAGCCGTCTCGACTGGTTATTTCGCATCATCGACGGGTAGTTCCGCAGCATCGAGTACTGCTCACACGGTTGCCCATAACGGTGAGGATTCCACGTATGCCCAACACCGTGAGAATCAACAAAGGGAATCGTGAAGTCGTTATTGTTGTACGGGTATTCATCAGGCAAACCACCGGCATGTCCCAACTCATGAGCAAGGGTAAGAACGCCGTAAGCCTGGCCAAATTCATTTGTTACCGGCTGTGAAGCACCCATAGCTGCTCCCTGATCCTGGTAATGGCCCTTTTGGAGCTTGAATGCCGAATACTGTGAACCATAGGGTCGTCCACCCCAGTGCCACGCGCCACTATCGTTACATATGAACCCGAGGAACTTCGATCTCCCGCCGCGCGCATTGCGCAAGGATGTCTGCATATTGGGTCGGGCGATGAGCCAATTGATATCGGCTTCCCGAGTGGCGTTGACCGTGAAATCGCGTTGCGGCAAGTTTGCGTTGGTAATGGTAAATGTTTCCTTTTCGTCAAAGAAGTAGAAAACCCTGATGAACTCAGCTTGATTGGCATTAGCTGGATTACGTTCCTGGAACCAGAAATCTTTCGAATTCCAGCGAGTCATGCAATTATAAACACCGAGGTTGTTGAAGTTGTTGACTTCGGGTGCGGTTGCGAAAGGTGTCACGCCGGCGGTTGCGGCCGGACGAGTGTCGCGCAGGAACGTAGTGGATACGTGCGGTATCAAGAAAGAAATAGGGTGGTCGCCCTCAAGTGACAGATGATGAAAATAGTGCAAGTCATAGTCACCAGTGAAAATATATTCGGCATCCCTGCCGCGCGTGACAGCGCTGACGTGGGGATGCATCCGGTCGTAGGACATATTATGGTCTCGATCATGTCGGACGGCGGCCCGGGCGCCCCTGATATGGGCATAGGCCGCCGGCTGGGTCGCGTGAGGGTCGCCAGTACGCTTATCGGCAACGACATAGAAGCCGTTGCGGAAGTGAACAATGACGACCCGGTGGATCAGGACAGCGTCATTGTTGCTGACATCTTCCAGCAGGAAATTGCGCGGAAACGGAATTCGGGCCGTGTTAAGGGTGCCCGGCTTGCGCTCGACCAGCGCCAGGTTATGAGTCGCTTGATCCACCCTGAACAGCTTGACTCGTGATACGGCCGCGCCGACTTGGAGGTTAACGGCCGCGCCCAGGTGATTCTCGTCCTTGATATCCTGATTGCCATCGGCCTCGTCGAGCAGGACTATAGCATCAAGATTGAATTCAATCGGTGAGCCCGCTGCGGTTCGGGTGGTTCGATGAGTTTCGTATGCATCGACGTCGTTACCGACCTTGCACCGCCAGTTGGCGGATGCCCATTCGGGCGGAAGATCGTAGTACTGCCAGCGCTCGGCGAAGTCATAGCCGTCGATCTGATCCGAAGTGCGCGTGACAACCGTGGGGTCGGCACCGGCAGCGGTAGTATGTATCCAGCGATCCTGTGTTTCGAATGAGAACTGCACCCGGTCGGCCTTGTTGTCGGCGTCATCCTGAGTGGCAAACTGGACTATGACGGTGTAAACGCCAGTCTGGGCGTTGTAGGCGGTTCGGGTGCCGATTTCGTCAGGGTCTTCTCCGTCAACAGCGCTCTCAATGACAGCTTGTATCTGTAACTCCTCGAGGACGGCCATTACCTCGGCTCTGACGCGGTTGTAATACGTGAACTTCAGATGGTAGGCGACGCCATGCAGATCACCGGCGTCAAGGTAGAGCGGTTTGAAGTGCCCGTCGTGATATATCGGGCAGTCCCCCTGCGTATGAACATCGGGACCCGGGTCCTGGCAGTTAATGGGTGTCGCGAGTTCCCCCTGGTGAAAGAACAGCAGTTCAACCCGTCGGTTGAGTTGCGAGCGGTAGTCTTCGCGGTCGGCGTCGTCGACCGGGAAGGACTCGCCACAGGCTGCGCACTTCCTGACCACGGATACGAATCTCAGCCTGCCTCGGACATTGGGAAGGCCTGCTACGTTTGTGCCGATCTTGTCGGCCAGTTGTTCCATGTAGATGTCAAAGACAGCTCGCCAGAGTTCGACCGGCCACTCCGCCGAATGAGTGCCATTTCCACGCGCTCGCTTGCTCTGTCTGATGGAAGTCATGATAGGGGCGCTGGCCAGCGGAGGGGGATCGTTCACGCCGCCGCCCGCGTACCTGGCATTATAGTGGATTATAAAGGCCTCTGTTGCCTGTTTTGTGTTGGTGCCGTAGTCGTCGTCGATACCGGCTGGATTACAAGGCCAATTCAGGGTCTGATTGACCCATGTCAGGATTTGCTGGAAGTCCTCGACTTTATGGCGTGCATGGCAGAGGTCTGCCCAGTCATCCCGGCTACCCTCAAGAATGTGCAGAACATTGTTGGCCCGCTCATCGGAAAGCGTGAAGTTGCCCGCTGTTCCCCCCGAGGTATCGGTGTGGCCGGCAATAAGCATCTGCAGGCTGGGGTCGAACTCGAATTCACGGTAAACAAGGGCTATCGTGTCAAGCCCGGTCATGGCAGCCTGACGGGCCTCAATATCAGCGTCGTCCTCATCCCTCCAGTCATCGTCAGAGCCGTCTTGCGAGGAGACTCCGCTCGGCCGGGCAGGCATCATAACGCAACTGTTGAGGTGAAACAGGACGTCCTCAAACTCGATGATGCGGACCTGTAGAGGGCGGTAAATGATCTGCCACTCGCGATTCGACCGCATAGTCATACCGCCGATCATTTGTCGGAAAGATGCGTGATCTTCTGCGGTGTCACCCACGGAATCCCTCTTATATTATGGTCACTCAGGATGTAGGTCTTGGATCGATTGCCACCTTGACCTTGCCGGGCGGTATGTTTTCCTCCCTGGCGTGGCCGTTGGCATCCAACGTTCCCTTGCGCACTTCGCCGCTCGGCAGAGTAAGGCGATAGTTGCGGTTACCGAGCGCATTTCCGTCACTGTCCTTCAGGTTGATTTCGATATAGTCCTTATATCGCAGCATCGGGGAGCGGGCCTCAAAACCGGCAATGGCGACAGTAAAGAAGAACAGCGGCTGCGAAAATCGCCCCCGGCGCTCTTTTTCGTCGCAGATGCCGAGCAGATCATCGTCGACTTGCAACTCCCACTCAACCTCAGCCCGGCCACCGCTGACCTCGGATTCCAGCTCTACCAATGACCGATCAGGATGGTCGGCGTCCCTGATGATCACCTCGAACTGAGCCTGTTCGCCATCGTCGATCCCGGCTGTCTCCGCCTTCAGAGTGACCGTCTCGCCGACCTCGGCCTCGTCAACCGACCAGCCGACGCGGGTTATGGCCTTAAGTTCTATCTCATAATTACCGGGTTCCACACCGGATTTCCTGATGCGGCCGGAAAGACCGCTCTGCTCCACTTTGTTGTCCGGTGATGTGAGTTTGTACTGAATACCGGCTATTGGTTTGCCACCCTTGTCGACAAACTTGACGTCGAGGTAATGATTTTCAGCTTCTGCTTCCCCTTCCAGTTCAGCGGACAAGCCGGCTCCGGCGCCACCGGTTGCGTCGCCCGTACCACCCTCCCCGGAACCTGCACCGCCGCCACCTCCACCGCCACCGCCGTCAGCAATGAGAACGGTCATGCAGCCCATGGCGATTGTATCCGGGGGGCCGGTGCAGGTGCACATGTCACCCACTCGTGCAGCGGGCTGGCCTCCAATCAAGACGGTGAAACTGCCCAGAGTGATCGGCCCTCCCACGTGTGGGGGGGGGGGAACGCCCGGATTTACCATAGGGCATACGTGCATGTCACCCACGCGGGCGGCGGGCATGCCGCCGATCAGTACCGTCGGCTCGCCCTTGACAATGGAGCCGCCGTGTGCTGTTGTGTCACCCATACGGGCTGCGGGTTTGCTCATGGATCATCTTCTCTGCCTGGTTTGGTCCGCGTCCAATTCAATTTACGCAATGCCGGCCCGGTGAGTCAACAAGATAGTTGGGACGCGATTGCTCGCGAATTGACTCACAATTAATGTT
>JAGLXI010000101.1 GCA_023132995.1 Candidatus Zixiibacteriota bacterium
ATTCTTCAATGAGGCAACGCGTGGATCATTGTTCCTCCGACCATGGACCAACCGCCTCCTGAATTGGATGCGGCAGCATAAAAGCGTTGACACTGATCCTACCGACAACCTATAGTGCTCGGACGATAGGAAGGGTCGCTGCCAATTGTATGACAACCGGTCTAAAAAATCTCATCAAAAAGCTCTTGGTGTACAGCGGGCATTACAAACTAAGGAGTTACCTCCGCTCAAGTGGCAAAAACTGGTTGCTGGTTCTGATGTACCACAATCTCCTGCGTGACGCTGATTACACGCCTGATCAATGGCTGGCCGGTGGAGAACCTGAGTCGGTTTTCAAGGCTCATCTCAAGGTCCTTACCGATTTTTGCCGGGTAACGTCAGTTGAACAGGCGATGGTCGAAATCAGGTCGGGCGGACTGAAAGAAAACACGATCGCCGTAACACTCGATGATGGCTATCTTTCCGCTTACGAGATCGCCTTTCCCCTGTTCAGAAAGCACAGCGTCTCAGCAACCGTCTACCTGCCCACCGACTGGATCAACGGCAAGATGACCATGTGGTGGGAAACGTTTGGTGACATTGTCCGGTCATCTGACATTGGCGAGATCGATCGTGGAAAGATTGATCTGATACTCAAGAAGTATGACGCCGACCCCGTCTTTGAAACGGGCGTGGTTTGCAAAACGAAAATGGAATTCAATGAAAGGGTGGCTTTCTCACTGATGAAACTGAGCGACAGCGCGCGGTGGACAGCAATCGAGGAACTCAAGCCGGTCATTCTCGGCGATTCTGAACTGATAATTACCCGGGCTGTTCCCTGCTCCTGGGAACAGATAAGGGAGATGTCCGACGCTGGAATAAAGTTCGGGGCTCACACCTGCTCGCATCTGAATCTCAGCCACACCAGCCTTGATCAGGCTGAACGGGAAATCGCCGCATCCAAAGAGGAGATAGAACAGCGTCTGGGTGTGACCGTTACCGGCTTTGCCTACCCGTACGGTTACGATCCCCACGGTTACGTTCGTTTTGGATCGATATTGGATCGACTGGGTTTTGACTACGCTGTCACCAGCTGGTGGGGATTGAACTTTGATCAGACTGATCGGTTTATCCTACACCGGGATGCTCTCCCCATGGAGACCTCCCTACCTCTCATAAAAAGGGGGCTCTATCAGATCATCAGTCAGTAGGGGCTTCAGAAGCTGCCGCGGATTCAGACTCTGATGGATCCTCTGATGTAGTAACCGGTTTGTCCCGGTACTCCGGGGGAACAATGATGAAGTTGGAGTTATCGTAATTCTTCATTATGACTCTGGCCGGATTGCCGGCCACCAGATATTTATCAGGAACACTTCGTGACAATACACTCCCGGCTGAGATGGTAACATTGTTGCCGATCTTGATTCCACCGGTTATGACCGATCCGGTGCCCACCCACACGTTGTCACCGATCGAAGGGAGATCATCGGCCCCCATCGCCAGGCCAACCCCGATTGTCACGTTGTGCGTAACGCTGAAGTTGCTGCCGATCCTGGTCGGTCCGATATAAATTGTGCCCACATGCCCGATATACAGACCGGGACCGATCCGGGCCGAGTCGATATTGACATGGTATACAACCCTGACCAGGTAACTGCAGATGGCATACAGAATCGAGACCAGCGGGGTTATCAGCCTACGTTCCCGCAGCAACCGTCTCCTGAAACAGCTCAACCTGTACACCGCCACACAGTGCAGACCTAACCGGTGCACCCAGACCTTTATCTTTTTCAGAAATGAAGGGGATACCGTATTGTACGTTCTGAAATAGTAGCCCTTCAACTCAAGGGCGAAGGCACCCTTCCATTCGTTCTCTTCTGTAATATCGCTATCTTTTCCCATAGGTTCTGCAATCTGTGCAGTCCGCAATGTAACCTGCCGGTTGCACACCCAAACCGGTATATCCTCTCAGATCTCATCGGCTAAGCAACAATGCACCTTAGCTCCGACTGCTCCAGGAGGTATTACTATCCGTACAGGACAACCCCCAAGCAGACAACCATCAGCGCGATAACCAGCGCACTCCACTGGTCATCAGAATCACAGAATCTATTGAAGCACCATTCGCATCTTGGGTCAAGAACAAACTTGGCGTCCGGCGTAAGTTTCCCTTTCGGTAGACAGATTGAAAGTAGAGCTTTCTGGCGAATCGGAGTCAGGAGGTTTTTCAGTAAACATTATCACGCCCACGAAAGGAGAATATCATAATGTTCCGAGAAAAAAACTAACAAGAAGGATGCCCCGGTTACAAACGGGAAGAGCCAGGCTTCCGGTGAACACAAGTCGGAGAAACCGAAGATCGAGAAGAAGAAGCGCCAGATCCAGAAGGAGGTAAATCTTGAGGTCATTGAACAAATCAAGTCGGCAATAGCTGAAGGCGAACCTTTCTGTCCGGGTGATATCTCACGCGAGACAGATATTCCGTTTTAGAGAGTCAGGTATCTTGCACTGAGAATCGCGACTAAAGAAAGAAAATCTCTGGTCAGAATAGCGCGCGGGAAATGGGCAGTAGAGTAGTCATGCGTCCGGCAAGCAGCGAACGACTGCAGCTTTTTTCTTGCGTTTGTCTTCTCGAATGTGTTTCTTACATTTCAGAATGAAACGATGAGGCTGAGAGAGCTAACCTTCTGTACTTGCGTTCAGTCAAAGGTTGGCCACGCAGCTAATTCGTTGATATACAACGGATAATGCGCCCATAGCTCAATTGGATAGAGCGTCTGACTACGGATCAGAAGGTTGGGGGTTCGACTCCTCCTGGGCGTATTTTCTTGTAACTCTCCCGCGCATTCCAATGTTAGTTCTCATCAGGCCCCCTGCGCTCCTGATACCGATTGTCAAAGCCGCGGGAGTTTCGACCTACCATCTTTTACTTCAACCAAAGCTGGGGCAGACCGGGGGGGCTGCGGCCCACGGAATGGGAGGTCCGTGCGTTGCGCGAAAAACCGGCAACGCCGGTGTCGAAATCTAGGGGGGCACGTAAACTCCAATGTTTGTATCCTTCCGGAGTTTCCCTATACTCATTAAAAGATGCCGGAACTCAGGCACGTCCTGATTGTCGGTAACGGCATCAACGAACTGGATTCCTCCGGCGAGGAGATGCTTTCGCTGCTGGTCGCCCGATTGCGTGAAGCCGGTTGCAAGGTGTCGATCTCCGGTCTCAACGACTGAGTGCTGGATGTCCTGCGCCGCACCGAAGATCCCTGCCCGCTGGTGCAGCCGCCGTTTCGGGCTTTGCCGGTGGCGGTTCATGCCAGGAAATCATCCAGGTTCGATTTGCCCGACAGCGGAAAACCCACCGACAACGAATGATCGCCGGTACGATGTCATGCGTCGTAATTCCAGCGAATGCCAGCATCCAGCCTTCAGAGAAAATCTGGATTCCGGGTCAAGCCCGGAATGACGATAGGGGGGGTACTTCTGGTTCTCGTGATCGTTGGGAAACCGGTGAGAAGGGACCGAAAGATGCCCTCACTCCTCGGCGGTCTGAAACGAGTTGAGCGAGGCCCGCACATCAGATGTGAGCGCCTGCCCGATCTTCTTGTCCTCCACCGTCAGGTGCTCGATCAGGCCGTCCTTGAGATGGCCCAGGAGTTCGGAAAGGGCAAGTTGTTTGCCCTGCTTGACGTCCACAAGTAACTTCACGATTTGCTGACGAATATCGGCGTGGGAGCCTTTGTGCTTGTTGAGGTCAACATATTCAATCCGCCGCAGGAACTTCTCTTCTTCCTCGAAGTGGTTCCGGGCAAATTCGACAAGAGAAGCCAGGACCGAGACATTCTCCCGGTTCAGCACACCGTCCGGCAGGGCAGCCTGAAGTCCGTTTACCATCTCGACCAGCTTCCGGCGCGGATCGTCAATGAATTCGACCTTCAGGTTGTATTCGTCGCGCCATTCTATGATGGACATACGCTCTCCACTATCATAGGCTTACTCGGCCTTCTCCCGGCTCAGACCGCATGGGGAACCTCACATACCATTAATATCGACATAATCTGTCGGTAGTTGATCCCTTTCACAAACGCCAGAAATATCGTATGTCCCACAGCGCACGCAAGTTTTATTAACCGACCGGAAGCAAGCTCCCGGGGAGGCACGGCTATTTTCTCCAACGGCCACTTTTCCCTGCCCTTTCGGTCATCCGGTACTATATTGTAGGGCGATGACCGCTTTCTCACCGAAGAAGGTGTCCTTTCAGACCGTTGGCTGCCGGCTCAACCAATATGAGACGGAGAGAATGGCCGCCGACCTCGCCGCCTGTGGCTTTCAGAGGGCCACTCGTGGCGAGGTTGCCGACCTATACGTCATTAACACCTGTACCGTCACTCACCGGGCCGACAAAGACTGCCGTTACCTCATTAGAAAGGCATGTCGCGAAAACCCCGAGGGGCGGATCGTGGTGGTGGGCTGTTTCGTGGAGGTTGACCCGTCCGGCACTGCCAGGATGGAAGGAGTGGATGTCGTCATCCGCAACAATGAGAAGGAGCGGCTGGCCGAAATCCTGCCGCAGAGACTGCCGGAGCTTTTCAACGGCTGTCCGAGTCGGCGAGAACCGGCTGAGCTGACTGACTTCTTCCAGCGCAACCGGGCCTGGATCAAAGTCTCCGACGGCTGCAACCAGGTCTGTTCCTATTGCTTAGTGACGATTGTCCGCGGCGACTTGGTCTGCCGTCCCTGCCGGGAGATTGTCGCCGAAGTAAACTGCCTTGTTGCCAATGGCTACAGGGAGATTGTCCTGACCGGCGTCAATGTTGGCTGCTATTGCGACAGCAGCCTCGTCCCCGCCGTGAGCAGCTTCGCTGACCTGTGCCGAAGGATACTGGCGGAAACGGACATTTATCGTCTGCGGTTATCCTCCCTCGAACCCCAGACCGTGACCGATGAACTGCTGGATGTCTTCGTCCAGTCGCGCGGCCGCATTTGCCGTCATTGGCATATACCATTGCAATCTGGTTCATCGCGAATCCTGAAACTCATGCGTCGCCCGTACGATCGTGATATGTATGCGGCAAAATTATCGGCAATCAAACAGGCGGTGCCCAACACGATCATCGGCGCCGACGTCATTGTTGGCTTTCCGGGTGAGACCGAAGAGGATTTCGATCAGAGCCGCAGCCTGACCGAATCCGGTCTGGTTGACTACCTTCACGTTTTCAGCTACTCGGATCGCGCTGGCACCGCCGCTGCCGAGATGCCGGGAAAGAACCATCCGCAGGTCATAAAGGTCAGAAACTCCGAGTTGACCTCCATATCGAACCAACTGCGGTTTCGCGCGCACCAGCGACAGATCGGAAACATCCTCGAGGTAATCCCCGAGTTCAGGAAGACCACCGATGGTCACTACAGGGGAATCTCAGACAACTACCTGAGAGTGAAACTTCCCCACGGCGTAGCCGGCGGCAAGGAGATTCTCAAGACGAGGATAACGGCAGCGCATCCCGAGTACCTGGAATGTGAGATCGTTTCCTGACGTCGCAGCGTCAAATCCCCGCTATCCGACAGTGTCCCACGCGATCGCGTGAGGTCTCCCTGTCGCACACTTCATTCCCGCCTGAGAGGAAAACATTTCCGAAAAGTTCGCTCACCGGCTGCCATCGGCAATCCGCCTCGCACAAGTAACCGCCACCGACACAACGAGATAGGAGGCAGCGCCCATAGTCTGGCATGAGCGTTGCTTTGCAGGGCAACGGAATAATAGGTTATAGGAGTGTCCAGGTGTCAACGGAACCTGAAGAGAACAAAGAGAACACTGAGGCCGAAGAGCCAAAGAGTGACAAGCCCGCCGCGAAAAGTGGTGGGATCATGAAATACGCCATGATTGGCGGCGGTGTCTTCCTGTTGGTTATGGTGATCGCCGTTGGAGGTATGTTCTTGTTGAAAGAGGATCCACCAGAGGCAGCGGAGAGCAGCGAGGTTCTGGAGGAAACTCATGCCGCCGAGCCTGTCGGCGATTCTGCCGAGGCGGCGCCTGATCAGGACAGCATCCTGGCGGACGAAAATGACCCCACGGTAATAAAAAACATCATGGACAACCTTGCTTTTCTCGATTACGAACCGGAAATCGAGGAGATGGAGACGGGGGGGGAGAAATTCGCGATCTCGGCTGAAGATTCCATTGCAGAAGTGAATTGGCTGGAACAGGAAAAGACCGCCCTTGCTCAGAAGGAACAGGAACTAAATGCCCGCCAAGCCGGACTGGAGTCGCTTGACAAGGAAGTGTCGAGGAAGCTGCTGGTTTTAGAGCAGGCCCAGACGTCTCGTATCAATAACCTGGCCAAGCTGTACGATGGCATGGATCCCCGGTCAGTGGCCCAACTGATGGCCAATCTCGACAACGAAACGGTGGTGGCCATCCTGCCAAGGATGAAAACGAAGAACGCCTCGGCGGTTCTCGAACTTGTACCACCCAAACGCGCGGCCAAACTCTCCAAACAGATGATTACAATCGCTGAGAAGTAGCATGACCAATAGCAGCAACCCCATATTCGATCTCCTGCTCGGGACACCGAACGCCACCGGGCAGGGCGGGCCTCTGACCGCCAACTGCTCTAAGGATGTGGCGGAGGGAATCCTGTTCGATGATCTCATACAGGGTCTGCTGCTGTCAGAGAACATGTCCGCTCAGGGCGGACAGGTTCTCGCGGACGGGCCTGGTAACGGGCTCATGAGCGCAGACGGTTTGCCTGGCCTTTCAGTATCTGACACTGCCAATTGTGCGGCG
Source organism: Candidatus Zixiibacteriota bacterium (assembly GCA_023132995.1). Lineage (GTDB taxonomy): Bacteria > Zixibacteria > MSB-5A5 > GN15 > FEB-12 > JAJRTA01. The sequence continues at coordinate 6,758 of JAGLXI010000101.1, forward strand.
ATTGGTCTTGCTGCCTCAAATGGCGAATCTCATGGCGAAATTGGCCAGTCTCTTGCAACTGGAGCAGGCACCGAGGGCGGAGCTCAAGGGACGCTTAACAGTCTCGGTGTTGGGTCTGAAGGAACCGCCGACCTGCTCGCTATGCGTATGGCGAGTGGCGGGAAAGGTCCCGATACAGCCGTCTCCAACAATAATGCCCTACTGGCGGAAGATGCCGCTAGAGCATTCAATAGCGACCTGCGAAGTCTGCTGCCGAGTGAGGCCCTCGTCGGTTCATTGCATCAGATCACAAACGAGATACCGTTGGATATCCAATCAGGTAACTACGAAATCCTGCGATCTTCAGTCGCAAACGGGACTCTGCAGCTTGAGGTGGTCGGCCCCGAAGACCGAAGCAGCATCATCAAGCTGTCCCTTGCGACATCAATACTGCAAGAGGAAATGTCTGCAAGCGGCGTTCGACAGGGCAGGGCCGACAGGGTACGTTTGTTCAGCGACAATTCCGGGTTCGACAGGCTCGAGCATCTTATTTCCAGACTTAATCTGAGTGAGATCGAGATCAAACCGGCCGACACAGTGTTGCCCGGTGATGCCTCTCGTCAACCGTTGCTCGTCACTATCAAGAGCGACGGGCCGGGCAGGCCTGCTATCTTCAGCGGACTCCTGGACCAGAGCAGCCTGCGGGCTACGACAGGGGACCCGGCGCTGACCTCCGGCAATTCTTCCGACAGCACCGATGGTATCAAGATCGTCGCCGGCGAGTCACGCGGCGACAAGTCGCAGCCGTTCATGGTAGCCACCGCGGCGACGCCTGCTGACAACCGCTCTCGGCGTGGCCGGCAGCCGACCTCCAGGCCAGCGACTGGCGGTGCTCGTATCGGTCAGCGCCCGGCGGTTCTGGACACCGGTGACGGGCTTATGTCAGTTATTCGCAGCAATAATGCTCCGAAACAGGCCGTGGCACGACCGCATCAGTGGTGGAACAACGCCGATCCTTTCGGCAAGTTTACGATGTCATCCGGCAGCCTTGATGCTGGGGTCGACAGTGGTACCCTGGAATACATCGCCGGCTCGGGCCGCATGGCGACAGAATCAAGTCTGAGCTACGAGAAGGCCGAAACCCGACAGGTTCGGTTCTCGTTACCGGATAACCTGCCCTCGCGGCTGGGACTCAACGGAAAGACCATCTCCCTGAAGATTGAACCGGAGCATCTCGGCCCGGCGCGACTTTCGCTCACCATGTACGGGAACAAGCTGAAGGCCAAAGTGATGGTAAAGACGGCCGAAGCCAAAGCGATGATTGAGAACTCACTTGATATTCTCACACGCCAGCTTGCCAAGGCTGAGATCGAGGTCGACAACATCGAAGTCGCCATCGACGGCGATCATGCGGAAGGCGAATTGCCCCAGCGTCGGCCATACTGGAGGCGGTCCGTTCCGAACGCTGCCACAGACCTGAAGGCGCTGCCTTCGGATGACGCGGCAGAACAACTGCAGGCATACTTGCAGAGTGCAAACACATACGTAGGAGCCGCAGGCGTAAACCTGCTGGCTTAGGAGGATAGTAGTATGGGCATAGTCACACCAATTGCCACCGGTGTCAATAATGCAGGGCAGAGCACCGCCGGTACACGGACGCTGGGCAAGGACGATTTTTTGCAACTGATGATCACCAAGCTCCAGTACCAGGATCCGCTCAAGCCGATGGAAGACGCGGACTTTGTGGCGCAACTGGCCCAATTTTCGACCCTGGAACAGATGAATAACATCGCCGATGGAATCGCTGCCTCGAACCAGTGGGACTTCCTGCAGATGCAGTCCATAAACAACACTATGGCGGCCGGGCTGATCGGAAAGGACGTAAAGGCGACATACAGCGGGGTCTATCTGGAGGGTGACAACTCGCCGAGCATTTCGTTCACAACAGATAAGTATGCTTCCCAGATCAAGCTGGTCATCAAGGACCAAAGCGGCGCCTCGGTGGCGACGGTGAGCGCCGATGATGTTCCGCCGGGCGTCAGTTCTCTTGTCTGGGACGGTCGCGACAACCGCGGCAACCGGATGGAAGACGGCTATTACACTGTGACCGCGATGGCTACCGATGCCTCGGGCGACACGTTCGAGCCACAGCTTGCCCTCGTCGGTACGGTTGAGTCGATTACTTACCGCGATGGCGCGGCCTTCCTGAGAGTAAACGGTGTCGAACTTCCGTTGGGGGACATAACCGCCATCGGTCAGCCGGGCATCTTCACCGAGGACGAAGGCTAAGGAGAAGCAGGCATGTCAGCGGACGATGGAGTCAGAATCATCAACCAACAGCGACCGGTCGACCTGATCGAGATCGCACAGCGAGACAAACGGATTTCGCCGGAGTCCAAGCCGGGGGAAACATCGTTCAAGGAGATGTTCTCACGGGAACTGGCCGACTCTCGCGACATCGCTTTTTCGCGGCACGCGCATGAAAGACTGTTCTCACGCGGCGCCGGTCTTTCCGAGGACGATCTCAACCACCTCGCCGACGCCGTTGACCGTGCCCAGGCCAAAGGCTCTCGAGAAACGCTGATCCTCTCCGACAGCAATGCCTATGTCGTCTCGGTGAAAAACAGGACCGTCATAACGGTATTCGACCGCGACAACCTGCGCGAAGGGGTTGTTACCTCGATAGACTCAGCGGTAATCATCTGAGGTAGAGAAGAAAATGACAAGTAGTGAAATGATAAACAACAAGACCAGAGTTGGACTCCATTTTGATGGAGAGGCACTGGTGAAACGCATGGAGGTATTCTCACCATGATGGCATCATTGTTTGCTGGCGTATCCGGCCTGAGAAATCACCAGGTCAGGATGAACGTGATAGGTAACAATATCGCGAACATCAACACCATCGGGTTCAAGTCAAGCCGCGTGAATTTCCAGGAAGCGCTGGTTCAGACGTTCAAGGGGGCGGGGCGACCGTCGTCCGTGACAGGAGGTACCAACCCGGTCCAGTTGGGCCTGGGTATGGAGGTGTCGGCTATCGACACGCTCTTTCAGCAGGGCGGCCTTGAAACTACGGGCCAGATAACCGACCTCGCCATTCAGGGCAACGGTTTTTTCATCTTAGGGGATTTCTTTGACAACAGGTTCTATGCTCGTGCCGGCGCCTTCGGTTTTGACGCCAGCGCCAACCTCGTGGACCCGGCTACCGGGCTGATGGTACTCGGCAGGATGGCTGACACGACCGGCACCATAGATCCGATGCAGACGCTGGGGATGATCACCCTGCCGTTTGGTCAACAGGACCCGGCCCAGGAGACAACAGAGGTTACGATGGTCAACAACATTGACTCTTCAGCCTCCACTTCTGTGGCCAGCCTTGTCGATGTCGGACTCTCCAATGTCCTGTCGGTTTCCGGTACCGCCGCCGATGGTGTCGGCGGAGTCCATACTATCAGTGTGACCGGTTCCCCGGCGCTGCAATCCACATTCACAAGTGCGGGTGTGGCCGCCCCTGGCCTGTCCGCAAACGGCACCCTGGCATCGTACGGCGTGACCATCTTCAATGACTTCACACTCTCGGTTGACGGTGGCATAGCGGATACCGTCTCAGGTCTCAGTGGCACCTCGACAGTGTCCGACCTCCTCAGCGCCATCAACCAGATAGAAGGCGTTTCCGCTGCATTGGTCGACACCGGGGGCGGCGTGCTGCAGGTAGAGATCACCAGAAGCAAGGCGGGCGACCCGGTTGACTATAGCTTTGAATCGTCGGACTCGGTGGCAGGCAATATCGTGGATGAGATTTTCGGCGTGGCTCCTGGCGTCGGCAATACCTTTGTCTCAGCGGGCGGGGCCGCCACGACCTTTGTGGCAACTGACTCGTTCCAGCCCAACCGGGGCAGTGGACCGGCAGCCGGCCCGCAGATCTCCACACTTAACCTGATTATTGACAACAACAGTGGGCTGGTTACCGGCCTCGGTGACATAGGCGGCAGCGGTATCCAGATCCTGACAGCCACCGGTGGTCTGGCAACTACGATTGACGGGGGTGGCACGGACTACCCACTGTTGATCAACACCGCTGATACCATGCACACCTCATCAATTGGCGTGTATGATTCCCAGGGCGGGAAGCATATTCTGTCGATACAGTTCTTCAGGTCGATTGTGGACAATCGCTGGGAGTGGGAAGCTTCAACGCTGGGCGATGAGACCATCACTTCCGGATCTACCGGCTACGTGAGCTTCAACCAGGACGGTTCCCTGAACACTTTCGATTACACCGGCGGCGCCACCAGGGTGACCATTGATCCCCAGAACGGCGCCGGCAATATGGAGATTACGTTTAACGCCGGTACGGTCGGCGGCTATAGCGGCCTCACCGGGTTCGCATCCGGTTCACACACGGCGACCCTGAATTCCCAGAACGGCTATGGCATGGGCATCCTGGAGAAGATATCCATCGACAAGGCCGGGTATATCTCCGGCATCTTCTCCAACGGCATTACGCGTGTCCTGGCGCAGATAATGCTGGCCGACTTCGCCAACCAGGGTGGTTTGCGCAAAACCGGCAAGTCGCTCTACCAGCCGACCGGAAACTCCGGACTGGCCCAGGTCGGCGTAGCCGGTGAGACTATCGGTGGTGAGCTTTTCTCGGGCGCGCTGGAGTCGTCGTCGGTGGATATTGCCGCCGAATTCACCAGTATGATTACCGCCCAGCGCGGGTTTCAGGCCAACGCCCGGATTATCAGCACCTCGGATAGTATGTTAGACGAACTGGTAAACATTAAGAGATAGTAAGTAGATGATCAAGGTCACTCGATTGGATGATTCGCCGCTGGTTATCAACGCCGGCCTGATTGAATTCGTGGAGGCGGTTCCCGAGACCATTGTCTGCCTGACCACGGGCAAGAAGATCATGGTCAAGGAGACCATCGACGACATCATAGACCGAGTGGCTGAATTCAAACGGAAATCGCGGGGAGGGGAGCGTTCCCTCCCCCGCACTGATTCTTTAGGGAGTTGACTATGGCGGCCGATGAAGAAAAAACGACGATGGAAACCCCGGAAGGCGGCGAATCCTCCGAGGGAGAACAGGCTGCCGTTACGGGTGGCAAGAAGAAACTGATAGTCTTCGGCGGCATAGGTGTGGCTGCGGTGGTGGTAGGCTTGGCGGTGGCGCTGTTTGTCATCAAACCGATGATGTCGGACTCCGACGGCGCTGAGACCGACCAGACCGAGGTTACCGCCTCATCACACGGTGAGGTTGAGAAACCAAAACCCAAGCCCAAACCCAAACCCGCGAAGAAACATGCCTCCGATGAGGAAGGTGTCGAAGGCACATCGCTCATATACGCTGTCCAGGACATCGTGGTCAACCCGGCCGGAACTGGTGGCTCCCGGTTTCTTTCGGTCTCGTTCGGTTTCGAACTGGAATCGGCGGCGCTGGAGGCCGAGTTTAGGGCGCGCGAACCGCTCGTGCGTGACGCCCTGATAACAATCCTGTCCGCCAAGTCGGTGGCCCAACTCACCGATCCCAAGCAGAAGGAGA
>JAGLXI010000102.1 GCA_023132995.1 Candidatus Zixiibacteriota bacterium
CATTAATTGTGAGTCAATTCGCCCGGCTGATGCGCCTGAGTTAGCCGTTTGACGACGCCGACCAGTCGCGTATATTCCCCCATGCTCTACATCGGTGAAACAGCAGCACTGGCCACGGCAGTCCTCTGGGCACTCACGTCGATCTTCTTCGCAGAAGCAGGCAAACGAATCGGGTCGTTTCGCGTCAACAGCATCCGCCTGCTGATGGCCGTGGGCATGTACTGCATCGTGCTCGGACTGACCCGTGGTCATTTGTTGCCGCCCGATCTGAACCGCGAGCAATTCATGTGGCTGGCGCTTTCGGGACTGGTCGGGTTAGTGTTCGGCGACGGCTGTGGGTTCAAGGCACTGGTGATGATCGGACCACGGCTGACTACCCTGATGTACGCCGGGGCTCCGGTTCTGGCGACCGTGATCGCCTGGATATTCCTCGGCGAACATCTGGGTGTCTGGGCGGTGGTGGGTATAGCCGTGACGATCTCCGGTATATCGTGGGTAGTGCTGGAACGACGGCACAAACGAAACGGGCCAAATGACCTGGGCCGCAGCCATCCCGACGCCGGGTCATTGCGGTGGGGCGTGCTGTTGGGTATGGGAGCCGCCCTCGGTCAGGCGGCCGGGCTGGTCATGGCCAAACAGGGGATGCTCCACGCCGGGGGGGTTGTCGAACCGCTGGAGGCGTCGCTGGTGCGAATGATGGTGGCGCTGGTGGCAATCTGGCTTCTGGCTGCGCTCAGGGGTGAACTCGCCTACACTCTGGCAGCCCTGAAGGACGGTCGCGCCCTGGCATTCTGCGGGGCAGGGGCGGTGGTGGGGCCGTTCTTAGGCGTCTGGATGTCGCTGGTGGCCCTCAAATACATAGCTACCGGTATTGCCGCCACGCTCAACTCGATGACGCCGGTGGCGATTATCCCCCTCGTGATCCGGTACTACAAAGAGAAAGTCACGCTCCGGGCGGCGTTGGGCGCGGTGGTGGCTGTCGGTGGTGTGGCGATACTCTTCCTGAGCTGATGAAATACCTCGACTACAGCCGGATGGATCGGATACTCAGGACCTGCTTGTGTGGGCGGCAGCCTCGCCTCGTCTGTCCCCTTGGTCCGGTATGGGTGGCCGTCTCAAACTTGTTTGGGGGCGCCATCCCGCCGCACGACACCGCTGGCCTGCGCCCGGGAGATATTCCGCGGAGGGAAATCGGTTCTCGCCTCAAGCGACTGCGAACTCGACGTTGTACCAGGAGAAAAAGTACAGCCCCGCCACGATACCCCTGACATCCTGGGGCCAGTCGGGACCGAGCATGTACAGGAAGCACAGCAGAGTCAGCCCGAAGAACAGTTTCACCAGTCCCAGTCGGGGGTGATTCGTCAGGAAATTCACCAAGCCCACCAGCACAAAGAGCGCTATGAGCGCCGGGGCGAACAGCACCGCCAGCCAACTCCATAGATTCAATTCGCCGGCGGACATTGCGAACGGGCTGCCGGTGGGGATGTTGAGCAGGTAATAGGCGTGGGCGGCAGCGAAGAACACCGCAAAGGCGACAAGCAGCAGCCCTTCTAAGTGGCCCTCCTTCAGCTCCCGGTAGCCGACCATCAGGAAAAACAGCGACGCGGCCAGGAAGGACGTCAGAAGCAGATAGGAACCGCTGCAGAAAATGAGAGTCAGTGAGTAGTCCATGATCTTTTACCTCAACCAGCCTGATGTAATCGGCGTGCCGGTACCCGGAAAAACTGGCGATAGCTGTAAGCTCTTGAGTCCGTGTCGGAAAGGGGACTAGTCAGAAACAGGGCAACTCCCGTGATACTGCCCCTCAGGACAGAAAAGAAGCACGCGGTTGCAAACCCGAGGCAATAAGAAACCCGCCCGGGAGGGGCGGGTCTTGATCTGTAGCGGCTGTGGTGGTTGCCCTCAGACGTCTACGCCATCGACATCCGTTTCGGGTCGAGTGAGCTCGTCAATCGTCTCGGAGATCTCCTCCGGGCGTCGCTCTTTCAACTTGCCCTTGTACCTCTTGAGCCTCCCCTTGACCTTGTCGACCGCCACTGTGATGGAGTTGTACATGTCGTCGGTTTCGCCGGTTCCGGTGAGCACGTCGCGGTAGACTTTCACCTTCAGTTCGGCCTTGCGGCGATGGCGCTCGGTATCCAGAACCAGTTCGGCCGAGATGATATTCTCGAAGTAGCGGGTCAGCCCCTCAATCTCCGCATCGGCATGCTGTCGCATCTCCTCCGTCAGATCAAAGTGACGAGCAGTTATCATTTTTTGCATGGCTGAATTACTCCTTTCCATGCGAAATCCATATTATGGGCCGCTTTCAGATTGCGTGTCGGCGCCGCCGATATTTGCACTTCCGGTCCTGCTGTGATAGTACTCCCTCCTGCGACTGTTCATACATTCGACAAGTATCTTAGTGTGGCGGCCAGAATCTGTCAAGTGGTTACAAATAACCATCCTATCTATTGTACGTGTGTGAAAGGCCAATGTCACCAAAAAAAACCGGGTTTCCCCGGTTCGAGCTTGTTTTGCCATTTGTTCCATGAGCCCCGATATTCCCGGCCCGGCTTGCCATTATCCCTCGGGCAGATGCCGAGCCTCACGTGAAACAGGCGCCCGGGGGGGGGCAGTCATACTCGTTTTCGCAGACGGGCGGGAGGAATTTTCAATTCCTCCCGGTACTTGGTGACCGTGCGACGCGCCAGGCGTATGCCTTCATCGTTGAGGCGCCGGAATATCTCCTGATCGGAGAGAGGTTTTTCCGGCAGTTCGCTCTTGATTATTTCCTCGAGGCGCTGTTTGACCGAGCGCTTGGACATGTCGCCGCCATCGGCCTTGGCGATACCGGAATTGAAGAAATACTTTATCTCGTAGACGCCGAACGGAGTCTGGACGTACTTGCCGCTTGACACACGACTGATCGTGGCCACATTCATCGACACCGCCTGGGCGATTTCCTCCATGATCAGCGGTTTGAGAAAAGCCGGGCCCTTCTCAAAGAACTCCTTCTGGCGGGCAATAATAGCCTCCATGACGCGGACCATGGTGTTGCGCCGCTGGTTGATGGAGTTCAGGAGCCAGCGAGCCTGCTCCAGCTTCTGCCTGACATACTGTTTGGTGTCCTTGGACGAGTCGCTGCCGCGCCTGATCAGGTTACGATAGTTCGCATTGATTCTCAGCTTGGGGATGTAATTGTCGTTGTGGAAGACCAGGTACTCGTCACCGAATCGATCGACTGTCAGGTCCGGCACTACCGGTATGGCGCCGGGATCAAACCGACCATAAGCCGGTGTCGGTGAAAGACTCTTGATGACTTCCATCGCTTGCTGGGCTCTTTCGGGGGGCACACCCATCATCCGGGAAATCTGAAGGATAGACTTACGGTCCAATTCGTTCAGGTGTTCATCGACAATCCGCCAAGCCAATGTGCCCTCTATCTCCTTTTCCTTCATTTGTATCAGAAGTGACTCCCTCAGATCACGAGCGCCGACGCCGGTGGGATCAAAACGCTGGATCATCTCCAGCACAGCCTCGATCTTGGAGCTTTCGATACCAAGCTCCTCGGCCATTTCAGGGACGCTGATGGTCAGGTAGCCATCGGGGGCAATGTTTCCAATTATGTATTCACCAATAAGATGTTCTTCCTTGGACACCTTCAACAACGAAAGCTGCTCCATCAGATGCCCGCTGAGAGTGGTTACGCCGGCGGCCATGCCCTCAAAGCGCTCTTCCACCTGCTCCCTGGGTTCCCGGACCTTGTATCCCTCCTCGTCATCAGAGAGGTACTTGTCCCAGTCCATGTCATCGCCGGCATCATCCTCCCCTGACGCTTCCGCGATTTCGACCTCAGATTCCTTCTCGTCGTCTGAGGCAGTATCCTCGGCCTCGAGTTCCTCGACTTCCTCAAGAAGAGGATTGGTCGCCAACTCGTGCCGGATAGTCTGCTCCAGTTTCAACACCGGCATCTGCAGCATCTTGAGAGACTGAATAAGCTGCGGAGCCAGAGTCTGTCTGAGGCCTAATCGAAGTTCCAGTTTCATCTCTTAATCCATTGTCCCGTAGTCGGTTATCAGGCACCTATCGTTGGGCGTCTACCTGTCTTATCGGAACACGGTTGGCGGTTGTTAATACCGTGTCGCCATTTCGTTCACTAATTCTACATCCGTACCTATGTTCTAATTCAACCGGAATCTCTCGCCTAAGTATATCCTTTTTGCTTCCGGGTCGTTGGCCAGGAATTCGGAGGTCCCGGATTTGAGAATCCGTCCATCGCACATGATATACGCCCGGTTGCATATTGACAGCGTCTCGCGAACGTTATGATCGGTAATGAGCACGCCCAGTCCCCTTTGCACCAAGCGGGTGATGATCCTTTGAATGTCTTCAACGGCAATCGGGTCGATTCCCGCGAATGGTTCATCCAGAAGCATGAATTTCGGTTCGTTGACCAGGGCACGCGTTATTTCCACTCTTCGTCGTTCCCCGCCCGAGAGGCTATAGGCCTTGTTTCGGCGCAGGTGAGTGATGTCAAGTTCCGCCAGCAACTCTTCGAGTCGGCGGCGGCGCTCCTTTCGGCTAAGGCCGCGAAACTGCAGGATCGCATTGATATTGTCCTCCACGGTCATCTTGCGAAACACCGAGGCTTCCTGCGCCAAATATCCTATCCCGGCGGCGGCCCGCCGGTACATCGGAAGGCGACCGATGTTGCGTTCTCCGAGGAAAACCTTTCCGCCGTCAGGCCTGACGAAACCGATGATCATGTAAAAGGTGGTGGTCTTACCGGCTCCGTTCGGCCCCAACAGACCGACGACTTCACCCGGTTCGACCCTGATCGAAACCTCGTCGACCACCGCTCTTTTTCGATAGTATTTGCACAGTTCCTCGGAAACAAGCGCAGTCATATTACAAATATAGCTGTTGCATCTGTCAATGCCACAAATATCTTTCATCGACAAGCACAGTATTTGCTGTGGTGGGCTCAGCGTTTCTCCGAATAATCGCTTGCCGATCGCCAGAAAATCATTAACTTCAAGCTCTAATGCGACTTATGAGTGCCCCTATGGCAACATCTATCTGCGAGGACATATGATGAAAAAACTGTCGGTGAGTTTGTTGTTTCTTTCTATGTTGATTGGTTGTGGCAGTCCGCCGAACGAAGCGACAATTGAACTGTACGAGTCCGGGCTGGAGTTGCTGGACCAGTATGACGTCGACGGCGCCAGAGCGACCTTCGCGAAGATTGGCGATATAGACCCCGGCAGTCCTTACATCCTTTACACACGCGGTCTTGTTCTCGAACGCCAACTCAGCCTATATGACGCGCTGCACGAATACATGTCCGCCCTTGCCACCGATGACGAGTTCGCGCTGGCGGCTGAAGCGACATTCCGGGTCTTCACACAACTGGAGGTGTATGAGAGCGCCGTTGAAGCAGCGATGACGTTTGAGAATATCCGACCCCAGGACCCTCACGCCAAACTGGTGATGGCTGAAGCGCTGATGAACATCGGCCGTCACCTTCGCGCCAGGCATCTTGTGACCGAGGCTGTCAACCTCGGTCTGTCGCCTGCGGTCGGAGACCTGGTGCGGGCCAGGGCGTTCGCTCTCGCGCATGTCGGCGATTCGGCCGACCTGCTGCGAAACGGCGCTCTCTCCCGGCCTGAGCAGTCGGCCGAGTTCATGTCACAGGCAGTCAAGCTTTATGAGGCTATCGGTCGGCCCGATTCGGCGATCGTGTTCAGCCGGCAGGCTGTGCGGTTATCCGGGGATAATCCTCGCTATGTCCTGGAGCATTTCCGCCGGGCTCTGGAACATAACTATTTCTACGAAGCCCGGCTGGCTATGGCCAAAGTGCCTGCTGAGCATGGCAGTGAGGTGACCAGTCTCGGTCTCAATCAGGCCTACTATGAGGCGGTCGGGGACAACGGCCGGGCCAGGAAAACAGCCGCGTTCTTCAGGCAGCGTTCGCATGGAAGCATCTCTTCCGTTCTCCTCGACATTCTCACCGCCGGTGTACACAGTGACATCCTGGCCAATTCTATGGAAATAAACTCCATCTATAAGCGCATGGAAGACGAGTCCTATCTGCCGGCTTTTCAGAAATACATGCATCTTGTGCTTGCCATGAGCCAGTCGTATGAGGCTCCGGAGCGTGAGACTCTCAAACAACTCGATGCCGTCCCGGGAATCTGGTCCAGCCGCAAGGAAGTCCGGCTTAAGACAGCCCGCCTCTCATACAAGATCGGCATGTTCGAGGAGGCTGCGGCAGCGATGGAGCTGATCGAAAAGACGCACGCAGCGCAGCCGGATTGGTTGACCGGCCTGGCCGACTTGTACTGCGAACCACTGATTGGTGACTACGACGAGGCTGAGCGATTGTACCGCAAGGCTCTGAGCGCTGACTCGTTTTACGTGCCCGCCTTCAAGAATATGGTGGCGATGTTTCGGCGTCTGTACCGACCGGAAGACGCCGTGAAGGTCTTTGACCGATATCCTCATCTGCCGGCAGCTCTGCCGTTCCTTGGGACTGTGAAGGCGGTGGTACTGGCAGAAGCAGGCAGGGCGCAGGCGGCGCTGTCAGAGTTTGAGAAAGCCATCGGATATGTCAAGGGTGATCTCTGCCGCTTCGAGGATATCCTGGCCACTCTGGAGAAAAGGGGTCGAGTTGAGGAAATGGCGCGCCTGGTTGATCTGTTGGAAAATCTTGGGAATGACAATCCTGACGCACTTGTCCTGCTGGCCAGACTGGCAGGTGATCGCCACCAATTCGACCTGGCTGCGAACTTTGCAGGCAGGGCCCTTGACATCGAACCGGATCACCGGACCGCACCTGTTCAGAAGGCCAGAGCTCTCTACTGGCAGGGTCAGAAAAGCCAGGCACTTGAAGCATTTAAGGCCATTCATCGGGTGGACCGTCTGAATGTGGAGAACAACTACTATTACTCAAGGATTCTTGCGGAAGACGAATCACGGGCGGGCAAGGCCAGTAACCTGGCCCGCGAGGCGCTGTTCAATTCCGGTGGTGTCCTGCGAATCTGGATGAACCTGTGCTATGTCTACTATTGCGAAGGCAGATACGATCTTTCCCGCGGGGAGGCATCCAAGGCCTCCGAAGTCTATCCTCATGAGCCGGAGCCCTTTTTCCGGCTGGGTATGGCTATGTATCGGGAAGGTAAGCCTGAAGCGCGCGAAAAACTGGAGATGGCCATAGAACTTGGCTTGTGGGGAGACTACCTGCGAACGGCCCGGGAGACTCTGGCCAAATTATAGGTACCTTGGAGTCTGCCCGGCAGGCCGGATTCGATGCCCCCGCAGGCGCTATCATCGGGAGAGTGACGTGTCGCACGGTCCGGGAACAGTGCTGGTAACCGGGGGAGCCGGGTACATTGGGTCGCTGGTGGTAGCTCTGGCCCTTCGGGAAGGATTCCGCGTACGTGTCCTCGACAACCTGGCTTTCGGGGGCGAGGCGATCCTGCCCTACCTGTCACACCCGCATTTCCACTTCGTGCATGGGGATATCAGGAGCGAAAACGATCTGCAGTGCGCCCTGGCTGGAGTCGACAGCATAGTCCACCTCGCCGCCGTAGTGGGCGATCCGGCCTGCCGGAAGGATCCCCAACAGGCGACACAGATCAACAAGGACGGCGCGGAACTGCTCTGCAAACAGGCCATGGAGACCGGTGTGCGCCGCTTCGTGTTTGCGTCAACCTGTTCCAATTACGGGAAAATGGCCGACCAGAACGGCTATGTAGACGAAACATCGCCGCTTGCCCCGGTCTCCCTGTATGCCGAACTCAAGGTTGCCTTCGAAAGACACCTGCTGAGCTTAGGGCTGCCCGAATTCGAGCCGGTTATTCTGCGCTTCGCCACCGCCTATGGCCTTTCACCGCGACCCCGGTTCGATTTGACAGTCAATGAGTTCACTCGCGAACTGGCGCTAAACCGAAGGCTCGAGGTATTCGGAGGCCAATTCTGGCGGCCGTATGCTCACGTAGCCGACATAGCGACGGCGTGCGTTCTTGCCCTTGCGGCGGAGCCGCACCTTGTTGCCTATCAGACCTTCAACGTAGGTGATAGTACCGAAAACTACCAGAAACAGGTGATTGTCAGGATGATTCTCGAAGAACTCCCTGAAGCTCGAAACCTGGTCACGTCAGTCCGGCGCGACGAAGATCCGCGTGACTACCGGGTCAGGTTCGAGAAGTTCAGCAGCGCTCTGGGTTTTAGCATCACCAGGCGAGTGATCGACGGCATTCGGGAGATTGTTCTCGCCATTAGGACAGGCGTCGTAAGCGATCTGGATAACCCGCGTTATCGCAACAGTTGAGGTGATCCCATGGCCGGGTACCAATCGAAGTGAAAGTGAGAAGCGATGGAAGCTGTGATACTGGCAGGAGGAAAAGGCACACGTCTGAAACCGTACACAACCGAAATCCCCAAGCCGTTGGTTTCGGTAGGTGAGCGGCCGATCATTGAGATACTGCTGGCCCGCATGAAAAAGTGCGGAGTCACAAAGGTTTATCTCGCCGTAAACCACTTGGCGCACCTGATCGAGGCGGTACTCGGCGACGGCGGCAGGCTCGGACTGCCGCTTGTGTACTCGCATGAGAGTACGGCCCTCTCGACAGTAGGCCCACTTAAACTCATTGCCGGTCTGCCCGATTATTTCATCGTTGCCAACGGGGATATCCTGACCGATCTCGATTTCCGGGAACTCTACCGGCATCACCTGTCCAATAAGGCTAAACTGACCGTGGCCACCTGCGCCCGGTCAAACCGGGTCGACTACGGCGTAATCGAGGTTGACCAGGCCGGCATTGTCACCGGCTTCAAGGAGAAGCCCACCTACGACCTGACTGTCTCGGCCGGGGTCTACGTGTTCTCGAAGGAAGTTCTCGAAATGGCGCCGGATGGCATCCCGTTCGGTTTTGATGATCTGATGTTCACGCTCCTCAAGCAGCAGGAACAGGTCAGCACTTTTCCCTTCGATGGTTACTGGCTGGACGTCGGGCGACCTGACGACTACGAGCAAGCGCAGCGGGACGCCAAGCGGATCCGGACACTGCTGCCGTGACCGTAAACTCGACGCCTGCCGGACAGTCGCAGCGCGGGGATGCCGGTGTGGCTGGGAAAGTGAGAGTCAGTGCGAATATGACACTTGAGAGAGCAGCCTATTCGCAGAGAGGCGGCGGCCCGTCGTGGAACATGTAGTCCACAAAGTAGACAAGATCGGAGATATCGATCAGCCCGCCACTGCCATCCAGATCGGCCGCTTCCATAACAGGCGGCTCAGAACCACTGTTGAACATATAGTCCACAAGGTAGACAAGGTCGGAAATGTCAAGCGGCAGCAGGTCGCTACCGTCAATGTCGCCACAGATGTAATCGCAGGCGTCGCCGATATTGTCTCCGTCGGCATCTTCCTGCAAGGGATTGGGAATATCAATGCAGTTGTCGCAGGAGTCACCGACGCCGTCGCTGTCGGTATCCTCCTGCCCCGGGTTGTAGACCGACGGGCAATTGTCGGTCTCGTCGTCAACACCGTCGCCATCAGTATCATTGCCGTCGAACGGAAAGGAGATATAGTCCACCCAGGCGCAGTCGCTGCCGTCGGAGCCAAGGACGTCCTTGGAGTACGTCCACCGGAAGGTGTGGTCGCCCTCGGTCACTAAGTAGCCGGTCTCGGACCAGTCAACCTCTCCGGACCACTCTCCCTTAAGGACATCATCGATATAGAACCGAAGGTAGTCGTAGCCCGGCTCCGATGACACGCGGTAGTGGAATGTGATCAGCCCGGCCGAGAGCCCGCTGAGCATCACCGACATTGACGTACTCTCGTTATGGGCGATAGAACCGGACGTGGCAGCGTACAAGCCTTCGTAGACCTGGCTGGTCGTGACCGCCCACGGCTGGTCTCCGGACGTCTGCCAGGGGAATGACGTAAGGGTGCCGCTTTCGAAGTCTTCAATCCTCTGTCCTACTATCAGCGAGAACTCCACGCTGTCGGCGTAACCGTCGGCGGAGACGTGGAGAACGAAATCAACTGTGTATTCGTTCGAGCACTCGGCCGACACCATGAACTCGTAGGCGACATCGGACATTGCCATGCCGCCCAGGGCTGTAATAGTCGGATACGTTGACGTGTTCTGCGTAATGGTTACCAGCGGGTCGG
>JAGLXI010000103.1 GCA_023132995.1 Candidatus Zixiibacteriota bacterium
AACGCCCGCTCAACCTTGCACGCGAGAGTGGATTCATTGACCGCGACCAGGCGGCCCTGGGCGTCCACGCCGCCCGTCACCGCCGCCTCCGACGCAATAAACCGCTCCTGCCGCAGGACGTACGGCTTCAGCAACTGCGTGTACGAGACAAGCCCCACCGCCAGACCGATAGAATCGCCCGTGAAAGTCTGCCTGCTGTCGGCAATCGACAGGAAAGCCCGAAGCGCGCACTTGTCTTTCTTCCACCCGACACCGGCTGATTCGAGGACGGCGCGAACCGCCTCGAGCGCGTTGTAGGCCACACCGACAAACGGGTCGTCGGGAGTCCTGATCTGATTGTCGAAAGAAACAATGTCTTCCTCGTCCTCCCGGCGAAACGCCTCCACCGTCCCGTGAAGCGCCTTGAGCCGCCCGCGTTCAGCCCGCCTGCGCTCGCTCTTCTCGACAAACAGGCACCAGATCCGGTCGTGATAGACACAACCACGCTCAGCCTCCCACCTCTCGAATATGTCCCTGAGGATTCGCCCCACAGCCGGGCTGGTGGCTATGATATCATCGGCCAGCATCCTGAGCGCCTCGAAAGAACCGAGACCCTCGAGCCGGGCACTGTCGTACTCCGGCGCCCGCTTCTCCCCCGCCAGCGACGCCACCAGCGGCAGGGCACCTTCGATTGAACCGACATACAACAGAACCGTGGCTAACCGTAACGTGACCAAGCGGGCCTTCTGCGCAACCTGTTCGTCAATCGGCTTGCCTTTCGTCCAGACCTGCAGGCGGGCCAGTGCG
Source organism: Candidatus Zixiibacteriota bacterium (assembly GCA_023132995.1). Classification (GTDB taxonomy): domain Bacteria; phylum Zixibacteria; class MSB-5A5; order GN15; family FEB-12; genus JAJRTA01. The sequence goes on from JAGLXI010000103.1 coordinate 787, forward strand.
TCTTTCAGGGCAGTGAGTTCCGCTATCGAGAAATCGAACAGGGATTCCGCACTCGTACAGTGGAGGAGGAGCGGGAGGTACTCATCAACGTAGCTCCTGAATGCCGGCTCCATGAGCACGGTCTCAAACCGCGGCCAGAACGTCATTAGCGCCAGCAGCATGTGATCCGGCACTGGCGACCGGGCCAGGTCAGATTTTAGCTTGGCGAAATCCCTGGCGAACTGTACGGGGGACTGGTTCATCTATTGAAACAACCTGATATTTATCGCGCTATGGGGGTCTATTAGTTCAAAAGCGACCGACTGGCTTGGCCCTACCTGCTTAAGCTGGCGGTTGTCTTCCTGCGAGACAACGACCCGGACAGCGTCGAAGTCGCTGGCGCCGTCCACCCCCAGAACCCGGATGGTGATCTGCTTGCTCTCGGCACGGCCTTCCAGCGTCACCTGGATGCGATCGCCGGCGTCGGTCTCAAGGATACTGTCCGTTGAGCACTGGACCGCCTCGGGGTCATAGGCCAGCGGCTCCAGATCGAAAACTGCGTCCGGCATTTTGACCTGCCATTTAAGTTCGTCCCAGTTCTGTGGTGACCTTTCGCCTAACATGGCGTGGCCGGATTCGTCGGTAACAAACTCGCGACCCAACTGGGGCAGTTGCACGAGAACGCCGGAGACCAAACCGGTATCATCGCTGATAAGCTGAAGGTAATCCTGCTCCAACTCGGGATCACGCATGACTCGCAGGACGATCTCGGGGTCCTCACAGTAGTGCGTGGCCAGGTTCTGCACACGGGGAAAGCGCTCGGCCGGGCCGTCGGCGGCAAGCAGCATATCCGACGCGGCAGCGTTGCCACCAAGAGGAGACAGCGGAACGATTTTCCCGCTCAGCGCCTGCCAATAGAGCTTGTCGGCCAGCTTCAGCGCACTGCGCGGCAGTTCTTCTCGCGACACCGCCCGCGTCGACTCCAGGAGGGCCGAGTAGTTGTCGCAGAACTCGCGGCAGAACTCACAGGTCTCAACGTGGGCAGCAAGCTGGTCTGATTCGGCACTGCTCAAGCTACCCTCAACAAAAAGCTTCAGTTTTTCCCGCGGTGGATGCACGTACTACCTTTCCTGGTTTCCTTCTCCCCAATAATAGACACCATTAATCGATATTATAGCAGTTTTCTCAGCCGTCTCCTGAAATCTTCCTCTACTTTCCGGATTGCGGTCTCAAAAGTGTACTTGTAGCGTTTGAGATAACGGGCGTGCTCAGCTTCGGGCATCACCTCGCGGAAGTACGCCGGCAGCAAATCAACGCCCGGGGAATGAACCATATCCGAAATGTACCGCTCGGCAGCAACTGCGAACCGTTCGGCGATATCGGCAGTCAGGATGCCTTTTCCCACGAACGAAGCGAGAACCTGCTCATTCAGCCGGTGGAGTGCCAGCTTCCCGGCCTTCTCCACGTTACGGCGCAAGAGGCCCTGGTCGGCTCCCGGCAACGAGCAGGGCACAAGCCCCTCGACCTCGATGTGCCTGGACATGACAGTCACCACCGCCGAGAGCAGTTCGTGTTTTCTCACGCAGTTCGGTTCCGATTCCTCCCGGCTGAGAGCTTCAAAGATCGCGTCGCACCATGCTTTGCGGTTATTAGTCTGGAGAAAGGCCTCTTCGACAATCTCCAACAGGCGTTCATACGAGACGCACGCACAATTTTCGCCTTTGACGTGCTTGTGTTTCGCGCTGTAAAGGAACTCGGTTGAGCCGTCGGGGCTTTTGAAAGCGGCGAATGCGTTGCCCTTAAGAATATCCTTGAATCGGCGTTTCAGGATTTCCGTCTGAGGGTTTTCTGTCTTTCTTATTCGGCTCAGTTCCTGGCGTACAAATCCCGTGAGAAGCGATCTGAACATTGCCAGAAGCTTGTCGGGATCAACCCGGCGAAACGAAGTAATGCCGTGCCTGCGGAAGTAGTCAAACACTAAGATATACGGCTGGTCCCGTGTGCTGCGCAGGAAAGAGCCGAGAATATCAATAGACAGATCGGCAAGCGGGTCGCGATTATCCTTTGGATCGGTCGGCAATCGGTATCCCCTGGCTCTCAGGTAACCCAGGTAGCCGCGGACATGCCGGTAGCAGAATTTGAAAAAGGGGTCAAACGCCCTTCGTGAGAGGGGGCGCTCAAGAAAATATACCAGCGTCTGTGAATCGTCGCCTTTGGAGCAGTTCCCCATATCGTCGGCCGCATCAACCACTGATGAGAGAGTTCCAACCCCACATTATATGGACTTGGGGACTCTCAGTCAATCCATGTTTGCGGTTAGTGCAGCCGACGAATTGACTCACAATTAATGTT
>JAGLXI010000104.1 GCA_023132995.1 Candidatus Zixiibacteriota bacterium
CCATCTGTTCATTCCCGAGAAATACCGATGCAGCGCCTACACGGATGGACCACAGCCGATTGATGAAGGACAGACCATCTCACAGCCCTACATCGTAGCATCGATGACCGAGGAGCTGGAATTGACCTCCGGAAGCAGGGTTCTTGAGATCGGCACCGGGTCCGGTTACCAGACGGCAGTCCTGGCGGAAGTAGCTTCCGAAGTATACACAATTGAGATCATTGCCCAACTCGCCGAAAGCGCCGAGCGCATTCTCAACAAACTCGGCTACAAAAATATCTTCACGCGACTGGGCGACGGCAGCGCAGGATGGCCGGATGCAGCGCCGTTTGACGGCATCATCATCACCGCTGCGGCGCCGCGAATGCCCGATGCTCTACTGGCGCAACTGGCCGACGGTGGCCGGATGATTGTGCCGGTCGGAAAATCTGTCTGGGAAAGTCAGAACCTGGTCAAATTGCGCAAAACCACACAGGGGATTGACAAAAGAGTCCTCTACCCCGTTCGCTTCGTAGCTATGCATGGCGAGATCGAAGAATAACCCCGCCACCGGAGTCATCTACTTACCTGTTTACTGAACCCAGTGACACAACATCGCCGCGAGAATCGCAGCCGGGTTGCCGACAGCATATCCCAGCAGCGCCATAAGGATCGAGACGGGCACGAGGTTGGGGTTGTGGTAAGCCGCGACCACAGGCGCCGAGGCCGCCCCGCCGATATTCGCCGCCGAGGCAATCGCCGCCGTGTGAACGTCGACCTTGAACAGCTTGGCCGCTCCCACCAGGAAAAAGCCGTGAATGAATATCCAGACGTACGCCCCCAGCAGGAACCAGAAGACCGAGTCGCTCAGATTTGACAAGTCCGCCTTGGCCCCCATCCGCGCCACGAACAGGTAAACAAGCGCCATCGCCAGCGCGTGCGAGCCGGGTATGCGGCTGGCCCTCGTGAACGAGAGAGCCACCCCGGTGAAAGTGACAATCAGAATCTTATAGGTGTTGGCTGAAATCACCGGTTCGTCTGCCGGTAGCGGCGGCAACATGCCGCTGAGCCAGGATGCCATGGCCGTAACTCCGAAGCCGAAAAAGGCCAGGTACAAGTAGTGCCGCATCTCTACCTTGCCCTTGTCGACGGTCAGTTCGGCGGCCGCCTTCTCCATGCGTTCCAACCGGGTTTTCGATATGCCCGTAAAGCGGTTGAACCAGCCGGCGAAGTTCTTCGAGGCTAACATGATCGGCAGCCAGATCAGGTAAACAGCGTTATCTGCGATCACGGCATAGCCGAAATCGAGCGTACTCTCGTCCAGGTCATAAGCTATCGCCACTGCAGCCATGTTGCCGGTGCCGCCGATCCAGCTTCCTGCCAGCGTTGCGAACGCCTTCCAGGCATCCGGGCCGAGACCGTGCTTGACCAGAAGAAACGCCACCGGCGCCCCGACCACCACGCCCAATGTCCCGAGCAGCATCACAAATACGCCCCGCCCCATGACGCGAACAGTAGCCAGGATATCCACATCGAGCAGCATAATCAGAAGGAACATGGGTAGGATATTGCTGCCCATGAAATCATACAGCGGCGATTTGGTCGGGATAACACCGCTGTTGGAGAGCGCCACCGGTATCAGGTAGATGAAGATCAGGGGTGGAAAGTAGTTGAAAAACTTCCACTCGGTCCGCTTCTCGAGGAAAAAGAAAAACGACGTTACCGCCGCCAGCGTGGCCAGCACTCCGGCGGGTGAAGTAATGATAGCCAGATCCATAATGTCCTTCCGATGTCTGTCTGTCTGGCGCAAATGTATTCCATGTCCGGTAAGAATGCAAATTCCAATTTTCCGGTGCACAGGATGTTGCTGAAAAGGCGTTTCACCTTACTCGGAAACGAAATACGCCAAGATCAACGGCCTTGACATACCCGCGAAGGGGCCTCCAGCGGGTGTTGATACCAGTGGATTCCCGCGTGCGCGGGAATGACTTGTTATGGAAAGCAGTTGCTGTTTTGCGTTCTTTTCCGAGTTTTTCAACAAACTGATAGAGGCGTGATCCGCAGAGGCGGGGCGGGGTTGGCCGAGAGCCATGTTCGCGCGGAGGTTTCTAAGTACCGTAGGAGACAGACTACTGAGCCCCTACCCTGCTTTCTTCTTGTCCTTCTTGGCGTGGGTGATGATCCTGGGCCTCTTGCCGTCGGCGATGGCTGCCCTGGTCACAACGACCTCGGCCACCTCCGGTTTGGAGGGGATTTCGTACATGACGTCCAGCATGGCCTTCTCAAAGATTGAGCGCAGCGCCCGGGCACCGGTCTTGCGTTCACGGGCTATCTCGACAGCCGCCTTGAGAGCTCCCTGCTCGAAACGCAGCTTGACACCTTCCATCTCCAGGAGCTTGCTGTACTGCTTGGTGAGAGCGTTCCTTGGCCCGGTCAGGATTTCCAGGAGGGCGGCTTCATCGAGCGGACGCAACGCCGTCGTAACGGGCAAACGGCCGACCATCTCGGGGATAAGACCGTAGCTGATGAGATCTACCGGTAGGACATGATCGTATATTTCCTCAGAGTTCTGATCAACCAGCCTTTTCTCGGCTTCGAAACCGACGACCTTGGCGCCCATCCGCCGGGCAATGACTCTGTCGAGACCATCGAAAGCACCACCACAGATAAACAGGATGTTGCTGGTGTTGATCTGGACGAACGACTGCTCCGGGTGCTTGCGTCCTCCTTTGGGTGGGATGTTGGCCACCGTCCCTTCCAGTATTTTCAGAAGCCCCTGCTGAACGCCCTCGCCGGAGACGTCGCGTGTGATCGAAGGATTGCCGTCCTTGCGGGCGATCTTGTCCAGTTCGTCGATGTAGATGATGCCGCGCTCGGTCTTCTGCTGATTGAAATCCGCCGCCTGGAACAAGCGCACCAGGATATTTTCCACGTCCTCACCCACGTACCCGGCCTCAGTCAGCACGGTGGCGTCGGCAATCGTGAAGGGCACCTTGAGGAACTTCGACAGCGTGCGGGCGATCAGCGTTTTGCCGGTGCCGGTAGGACCCAACAGCAGGATGTTGGACTTCTCAAGCTCAACATCATCGTCAGCAGGCTCCTTGCGGGATGGCCCGTGTTGAAGCTGCGCATTGACCCGCTTGTAATGGTTATAAACGGCCACCGAGACCGTCTTCTTGGTCTGCTCCTGCCCGATGACATACTGATCCAGGAAGTTCTTTGTCTCGGCGGGTGTGGGGATGCGTGAGATCTTCTCCTCGACCGTCACTTCGGGAGCATGGCTCAGCATGTCACTGCACAATTCGACGCACTCATCGCAGATGAACGACTCGTGTCCTGAAAACAGCCGGTGTACCTGGCTGGCAGGCTTACCGCAGAATGAACAGCGACGCGGCATTCGTGGATGTTTGGTATCCTTTGGCATGGCTTCCTATGGCAGACGTTTCCGATTTTCGTACAACTGTCAATAGCAACACAGGCGGTTCGCCGGCGCTACTTCTCCTCCTCTTCAGAGTCATAGACCTTGTCGATCAGACCATACTCTTTTGCTTCGACGGGAGACATAAAGAAGTTCCTGTCGGTGTCGGCTTCGATGACCTCCGGAGATTGCCCGGTATGCTTCACCAGAAGCTGGTTCAACCTCTTCTTGGTTTTCGCAAACTCCTCGGTCATGATAACCAGGTCGGAAACCTGACCCTGGGCGCCGGCCATCGGCTGATGTATCATCACGCGGCTGTTGGGAAGAGCCGCCCGCTTGCCGTTCGTACCCGATGTCAGAAGAAACGCACCCATCGAAGCGGCGATGCCCATACAAGTAGTGGCCACGTCGGGTTTGATGAACTGCATCGTATCGTAGATAGCCAGCCCGGCCGTCACCGATCCGCCCGGCGAGTTGATGTAGACGAAGATGTCCTTTTCAGGGTCTTCCGCCTCCAGGAACAACATTTGGGCAATGACCAGATTGGCCACGTTGTCGTCAATGGGCGAGCCGATGAATATGATGCGATCCTTGAGCAGTCGGGAAAAAATGTCGTAGGCTCTCTCGCCGCGCCCGGTCTGCTCGACCACCATCGGCACGAGAAAATTGGAGTAAATCGTGTTGTCCATAGCTTCCTTCATTCAGAACTTGTTGTCTGAGCGTCCTAATTCTGCTTCTTGGTGGTCACCACTTTGGCCCCAGTCATCAGGAAATCAAGCACTTTCTCCTCTAAGATAGAGTCTTTGATGTCGGCCACCGCTCCTGATTTGGCCAGAGCTTCCCTGGCCTGTTCGAAACTCATCTGGTAGTTCTCTGCAAACATGCTAATCCGTTTTTCGGTATCCGAGAGCAAAACCTCAACCTTTTCCTGCTCGGACAGTTTATGATACAGCATGTTCCAGCGAATAGTCCGAATTCCCACATCGCGGTAGTTCTTACGGATATCCGCTTCGTCAACGTCGTTGTAGCGCTTCTTGAATTCATCAGTCACGTTGGCCAGGTAGTTGTCCAGAAACGACTCTGGAACACTGATCTCGTTCTGGTTGCATATCTGCACAATGATCTGCCCCCGTTTGTCCTTCTCCTGACCTGCCTTCACCCGCTCCTTGATCTCCTCACGGATTTTCAATCTCAGTTCGAGGGCGGTCTCGGCCTGACCGGTCTGCCTCGCAAAAGCATCGTTGAACTCCGGCAGAACCTGCTCCCTGATTTCAGTAGCGCTCACGCGGTACTTCAGTTGTGCGCCGGCGTAGGTCGGGTCGGGGTAATCGTCGGGATAGTTGACCTCGACCTCTTTATCATCTCCAGCCTTCACACCCGGAAGCTGCTCTCGAAATTCCCTGACCGTCTGAGGATTACCCAGGTCGATCTGCTGATCCTGAAATGAATCCTCTTTCAGCACCAGTCCCGGATCATGCAGCTTCTTGAGGTTGGCCACTACAACGTCGCCGTCACGCGCCTCACGGTCAACCGGACGAGGAACTGAGAAGCGCTTGCGCAGCACCTCGACGAACTCGTCGACCTCTTGATCGCTGACCTCCACTTCCTCGACCTTGACCTCAAGTCCGTCATAAGAGACGCTCTCAATATCCGGCATGACCTCAATCCGCGCAGTATACTGAAAACCGCCATCATCGCTGTAATCGGCGTCGGTGACGTTGCCAAACGATGCCACCCGAAGATTCTCCTGGCGGGTTGCATCCGGGTAAGTCGCCTTCACAAGTTCAGTGGCAATGTCGGCCTTCACTTCGTCGCCGAACTCAGCTTTGATACGCGCCATCGGGGCTTTTCCCTTTCGGAAGCCCTTTACGGTTGTGTCCCTGCGGAGGTCCGCGAATTTCTTCTCGATCTCGTCAGCTACGGTCTCGGCCGGTATCTCGACCGAGATCTCACGCATCAGATCCTCAAGTACCTTTACTTCAACTTTCAAGATGTCGTGCTCCTTGTCCCACCTGCTTGCCCGCAGTAACCTCCGGGTATGGACCAACCAACCCCAACAGCCGCTACGGTTGGAGGCAGCCTGCCATAACATTTCTGCGAAAGGGGGGACTCGAACCCCCATTCCTTTCGGAACTGGATCCTAAATCCAGCGCGTCTGCCGGTTCCGCCACTTTCGCAATTACCAAAAGAATATAGCCTGAATTGAATCTTTAGTCAAGAAAAGCGTGCCGCGCGAGGCGCATCCATTCATCCTCGGAAGCCGGCGGTTTCCTCATCATTGTGGTGTCGGGTGTCCCGAGGCTATTCCGGAAATCGGCCAGGGGCAGACGGGGCGTCTGCCGCCCACGGATCATCAGTCATAGGTGAGCGCAGTCGAAGTATGGACTGAGGCACCACACGCCGGTACTCCACCTAATTATCTGCAAAAGAACGCACCTGTCGCTGTCGCAGGTGCGGTACCAATGTTCCTGAACCGCCCCCTAATACGCCTTGGCGAAAACGGCGTCGATCCTGGCCGGTGCGCCGCAGATCACGCATTTACCCGCCGTCCCGCTCTGCTCAAACGGCAGGCAACGAATCGTAACCTTCAACTCCGCCGATTTCTCCTCGCAGACCGGGCTTTCACACCACTTGGCCAGAACAAAACCGCCGTGGATTTCCGGTTTCTCGGTATCTTCCGGCGTGAAGTACTCCCGAAACGCTTCAAAGTCGCCAATGTCGCGATTGGTGTGCTCATCCAACAGAGCCTTCGCCTGTTGGAAGTAGTTGGCCTGTATCTCCGGGAGAGCAGCCACAACGGTAGCGGTGACCTCTTCCCGGTTGACACTTCGGGCGGCCTTTACCGGCTCATCGCGCCGCCCCATGAAGACACTCCCGGACTCCATGTCGCGGAAACCGATCTCCAGCCGAATCGGGGCGCCCTTTTTGACCCACTCCCATTTCTTTTCCACCGGGCGCATGTCCCTCTTGTCCACCAACACCGAGATATTGCCGCCGCCGTAGGATTCACGTCCGATGTCATCGGCTATCGATTGAGCGTAAACCATGATCCGGTCTTCCTGTCCAGGCTTGTTGAGCATGGGAATCACCACTACCTGTCTCGGTGCGATTCGAGGCGGCAGACGCAGGCCGTCGTCATCAGCGTGGACCATAACAAGGGCCCCTACCAGACGGCTCGAAACTCCCCACGAAGTAGTGTAAGCGGCCTCCTGTTCGCCGTCCCGATTCGAGAACTGAATCTCGAACGCGCGTGAGAAGTTCTGGCCGAGGAAGTGCGACGTTCCCGCCTGAAGCGCCTTGCGGTCCTGCATCATGCCCTCGATGCAGTAGGTGTTGACGGCGCCCGGGAAACGTTCCGCGGGCGTCTTCTCGCCGATGATTACGGGAATGGCCAGTTCCTCCTCCACGAACGGGCGATAGACATTGTGCAAAATCATAAGCGTTTCTTCCATCGCCTCCTTCTCGCTGACATGAGCAGTGTGCCCCTCCTGCCAGAGGAATTCGGTAGTGCGCAGAAATATGCGGGGGCGCATCTCCCATCTGACGACATTGGCCCACTGGTTGATCAGAAGCGGCAGATCACGGTAGGATTGAATCCAGCGGGCAAAAGATCGACCGATGATCGTCTCCGATGTCGGACGCACGATCAGCGGTTCTTCCAGTTCCCCGGTGGGAACGAGTCTGCCGGACTTTTCGACCAGGCGGTGGTGCGTGACTACCGCACATTCCTTGGCGAAACCCTCAACATGACCCGCTTCTTTCTCTAAGAAGCTCAGGGGGATAAACAGTGGGAAGTAGGCATTCTCATGCCCGGTGGCTTTTATCCGGTCGTCCAGACCACGCTGGAGCTTCTCCCATATCCCGTAGCCCCAGGGTCTGATGACCATACACCCCCGGACGCTTGACATCTCGGCCATGTTGGCGGCCTTGATAACCTGCTGATACCACTCCGGGTAATCTTCCTGTCTTGTCGGTGATATTGCGTTTTGCTGGCTCTTGGCACTCACTTCTCACTCATCCTGTATTTTTGCGATCGGCTTACAGCCGCAGTGTCCCATAACAGGCCTCTGCGGCTGCTTTTCAACGGAAGCGACCCCGTTGTCTGTCAGTCATATCGGTTGGACTATAGCCCCAGCTAAGCGAAATGACAATAAAAAATCCCCAACCGTACTCCCGCCGCTCATAATATCATTCCTTTTCCTCTGTCATCTCTGAGCGCGCGGGAATCCACTGGTAGCAACGCCTTTCTGGATGCCCTGCTTTCGCAGGCATGACAGAGAAAGCGGGTACGCCCTTTCGCGAGTATGACGAAGAAGGTAGAGTCCGTACTTGGTTGACGTCCCCGTCTCCTCGAAAAACATTGCCTTTGAGTGCGTTCGCGCTATATTCCGACGCGGATGAGCGATATGCGGCGCGACTATGCCGTCAGGTGCCCCTAACCTGCAGGAGCAGTTCTCAGTAATACTCCGCGACAGTGTGGTTGACTGAATTGTGGGAAAATGCGCTTGATGAAGTACGAGAGTTTCATAGCCAGACGTTATCTCAGTTCGGGGCGGTTCTTCGTATCGGTCTCAACTTGGATTACCGCCTTGGGCGTGATGTTGGGCGTGGCGGTAGTCTGTTTCGTGATGTCACTTCACAACGGTTTCGAGACGGAGATTCGTACACGCCTGTTAGGTACCACTTCACACATATCGGTTTTTCCTCTGCGCGACGAGTTGATCGAGGACTACGAGGAACTGGTAAATCAGCTTGAAGCAATCGACGGCGTTGTTGCGGCATCGCCATTCATCTACTACAAGGCAGCCGTTTCTTCCGCCTCAGCCGGAGACGGCGCGGTCATTCGCGGCATCGATCTGGAGCAAGAACGCGGCACGGCCAACATCTCCCGCGACCTGATAGCCGGCGAGTATTCCTTTGAACCGGCTGTTCTCGACGACGACACGATACCGGGCTTGCTCATCGGAAACGCATTAGCCGACCGCCTGGGACTCTACCTGGGTGAACCGATATTGCTGTACTCCCTGAGTGGCGAAGACCTGCATAGAAAAGCGCGACCGCGGGTGGCCAAGTTCCACGTGACGGGGATTTTCGAGACAGGCATGTTTGAGTTCGATGCCCAGATGATTTATATCTCGCTCGCGTCGGCGCAGAAGCTTTTCAAGATCGGAAATGCTGTCACTGCTGCCCATCTCAAACTCGATGACATCTACAAATCGGACGAAACCGCCGCTGTTGTTGATTCGGTTCTTGGCTATCGGTACGACGTAGTGCCATGGAACGTTCTGCACAAGAACCTGTTCGCATGGATTGCCATAGAGAAGAAGATCCTGTTTCTGGGCTTCATTTTAATCGTAGTCGTAGCCGCCTTTTCCATCATATCAACGCTGGTAATGCTGACGATGGAAAAGCGGGCTGAAATCGGGATAATGAAGACGATTGGGTGCACCCCGGCCTCAATACGCAAGATATTCGTGTACAAAGGGTTAGCTATCGGACTTATAGGTGTCCTGGGTGGCTGGGCTCTTGCATTGGCGGCGGCCTACATCCAGAACCGCTACGAACTGATCTCGCTTTCGCCCGAGATCTACTTCATCAGCTACCTGCCGATTGAGACCCACCTGCTGGATTTCCTGCTGGCCGGTCTGGTATCGCTTGCGGTCTGTTTTCTGGCGGCTCTCTACCCGGCAACCCAAGCGGCGCGGTTGTCGGTAATTGAGGTCTTGAGACAATAACCGTATGAATCAAGCCGGCCGAACTAAAACTTTGCGCGAAAGTGGCGAAAACACTACTGTACCCGGTAATGGGCGAAACCATTGGAGGGAAAGCGGAAAACATGGAATACGGTGAGCAAATACTGACGGCCACGGGAATCGAGCGCGAGTTCGTGACCGGTAACTCCGTCCTGCCGGTGCTGACCGGGCTTTCCATCACCATGCGAAGTGGGGAGATGACCGCCGTCACCGGCGCTTCGGGCGTAGGGAAATCCACGCTGTTGCACATTCTGGGGGGGTTGGATCGTCCCAGTCGCGGGGAGGTTAGAATAAAGGGAGTGCTGTTGAACGATCAGTCCCAGAAGAAACTGGCCCGGCTTCGTAACGATAAAGTTGGCTTTGTGTTCCAATTCCATTATCTAATGGACGATTTCAGCGCTGTCGAAAATGTGATGATGCCCATGATTGTGGCGGGACGGAAAATGACAGAGGCTTCGGATAAGGCGGAACAACTTCTTGAGCGGGTGGGTTTAATAGACAGAGTTATGCATCGTCCAAACCAGTTGTCGGGAGGTGAACAGCAGCGCGTGGCCGTTGCTCGAGCCCTGGCCAATGACCCGGAGATCGTACTGGCAGACGAACCTTCGGGCAACCTTGACACAGCCACCGGGGACAAACTTCACGATCTCCTCTTCCACCTCAACGCCGAGAACGACATCACTTTTCTTATAGCTACGCACAACCGGGAACTGGCCGCTCGATGTGATCGCCAATTGGAGATTGCCGACGGTAAAATTCGGGAGCCGAACCTTTAGCGAGTGATACTATCATGTTATGTCAGGACTGCAGAAAACGTGAAGCGCAGGTTCATTTCACGCAGATAGTGAATAATGAAAAGAGCACCCTTAACCTCTGCAGGGAGTGTGCCGCCGCGCGTGGGTTCCATTCGCCGCTGGAAAATGCGCCCTTTCCCTTAGCAGAGATCCTCGCGGGACTGGCGGCGGACCTGCCGACATCGACCAAGAGCGACGCCGCTGAAATCCTGGTATGCCCCCGATGCGGTCTCTCTTTTGATGATTTCGCCAGCCAGGGTCGGTTCGGGTGCGGTGAGTGTTACCGGACATTCCGGGCCAGGCTGGAACCGATAATGAGAAAGATACACGGTGCCTCGCTCCACCGGGGGAAAACCCCAAAAACCGAGGTCGCGTCCCCCGCTGAGAAGGAATCCCTTCCCGTGAGAGAAGAAGAGCGCTTGGAAGCGGAACTCAAGAAAGCCGTGGAGTCCGAGGACTTTGAACGGGCCGCGGAAATCCGTGACAAGCTCAAAACCATGCGAGAAACCTTCTCCGTGGGAAACTGATCAAGCATGCTTAAGGTTGAAAATGATGTTTGAAGATATGGCGAAATCATCGGCGGCGTGGCTGTCGGGCCATGGCAAAGAAGCGCTGGTGGTGCTGTCCAGCCGGGTACGCCTGGCCCGCAATGTGGCCGGGTGCGGTTTTCCGTCTTCGGCAGACAGCGAGACCAGGAGCAGAATCGTCGGCTACTTCGATTCGACGCGAGGTCGATCGGAGGTACTCTCAGACGGCCTCTATTACGGAGCCGGCGAGATCAACGGCCTTGACAACGACTTTCTTGTCGAACGACACCTGATTTCCCCCACTTTCCTCAACGGCGAAGAGTCAAAGGCGCTCTATATCGACCCGGAGGAGCGAGTCTCCATAATGGTCAACGAAGAGGACCATCTTCGTATCCAGGCTCTGACGCCCGGCCTCGATCCTCATGGCGCCTATGAACTGGCCTCGAAGTACGATGTTGAGATCGGCCGCCATCTCGAGTACGACTACGATCAGGATTTCGGCTATCTGACGGCCTGTCCCACCAACGCCGGAACGGGCATGCGCGCCTCAGTGCTGATCCATCTGCCGGGCCTGGTGCTCACCCGCGAGATTGACAAGGTAGTCTCGCACATTACTCGCAGCGGCCTTGTCGTCCGCGGATCATATGGTGAGGGCAGTGACGTTTCGGGCAACCTCTTTCAGTTGTCGAACCAGACCACGCTTGGCGTGACTGAAGAAGAGACCCTGCGCCAGATCACCCGCATGACTGAGGAAATCCTTGAAAAGGAGGCTGCCGCTCGCCAGCGCCTGATCGATGAAGCAGCCGACATGATCGAGGACAAGATATGGCGGGCGTACGGCATCCTGAAGCATGCCCGTGTACTGACTTCCGAGGAGGTAATGAACCTGCTCTCGGCCGTCCGGCTGGGCCATGCCATGAAAGTGATCGACTTTTTGGACGTCGCCCTGATAAACGACATGCTTCTGCTATCGCAGCCGGCTCACCTTCAGAAGTTCTATGGCCGCGAGATGGACTCAAACCAAAGAGATTTCGTCCGCGCCCAGATGGTGCGCGAGAAGCTGCGGAAAGCCGATAATTGAGTTCGGTTCGTGTAAAGACTATGGCTCTTGTAGCACACAGGAAGGATAATACGCGATGAACGAGATGTTCACAGAAGGCGCCCGAAAGGCAATCGAATACGCTCGCGACGAGGCTGCGCGTCTGAGGCACGACTATATCGGAACCGAGCATCTCCTGCTGGGACTGATCAAGTTAGGTGAGGGCCAAGCCATTGAAGTCATCGCCAACCTTGGCCTGGAACTGAGTGATCTGAAAGCCTCGATTGAGGAGGTCGTCCAGCCTTCAGGGGGGACCATGACCATGGGTCAGCTCCCGCTCACCGCGCGAGCCAAGAAAACCCTCGAAGTCTCCGGCCAGGAGGCACGAGCGCTGAAATCAAAGGATATCGACACCGAACATATCCTGCTCGCGCTTCTCAAGGACGACGAGGGGGTAGCGGCGCAGGTTCTCTCCACGTATGAGATCGATTATAAGGAAGCGTACGAGGAATTGAACAACATCCTGAACGGCAAGCCGTCCGCCTTCAAGAAGAAGCGCAAGAAATCCAAGACCCCGGCGCTGGATCATTTCGGACGCGATCTTACCGAACTGGCTCGCCGGGGCGCTCTCGATCCCATCATCGGTCGCAATGACGAGATTGAGCGCGTATCCCAAGTCCTCTCCCGTCGCAAGAAGAATAACCCGGTGCTGATCGGAGAGCCGGGCGTCGGGAAGACAGCTATCGCCGAAGGGCTGGCGCAACGCATAGTCGAGAACCGGGTGCCGCAGACGCTTGAGAACAAGCGTGTGGTCACCCTCGACATGGCCTCGCTTGTAGCCGGCACCAAGTACCGCGGCCAGTTTGAGGAACGTCTGAAAGCAGTAATGAATGAGATCATCAGCGCCAGTGACGTGATCATTTTCATCGACGAGCTTCATACTATCGTCGGCGCCGGCGGCGCCGAGGGTTCACTGGACGCCTCTAATATCTTCAAGCCGTCCCTGTCGCGAGGTGAACTGCGGTGCATCGGCGCTACCACCCTCAACGAGTACCGCAAGTACATCGAGAAGGACGGCGCCCTCGAAAGGCGCTTCCAGACGGTGATGATCGAGCCACCCAGCGAGGAAGACACGATCAAGATTCTCAAGGGACTGCGCCAGAAATACGAAGAACATCACCAGTTGACCATCTCCGATGAAGCGATAGTGGCGTCAGTCAGGCTGTCCAATCGCTACGTCTCCGGCAAGTTCCAGCCCGACAAGGCCATTGATCTGATCGACGAGGCCGGCTCACGGGCGCACCTGTCCACATACACCCGCCCAGAGGAATTCGGCGAGATCGAAAACCAGATCACGGAACTGCAGGAGAAAAAGGAGCAGGCCGTCAAGAACCAGGCCTTTGAGACCGCCGCCCAGATGCGCGATGAGATCAAGCTGAAACGTGAAGAATTGGCGAATCTGCAGGCGAGCTGGGAGGAAGCCCGTGAGAGCGAGAAAATCGTCCTGACCGCTGACGACGTGGCCAGGGTTCTGGCCAAGATCACCGGTATCCCTCTCTTCCGCCTCGAAGAAAGCGAATCCCGACGGCTGCTCCGCATGGAGGATGAACTCAAGAAGACCATCGTGGGACAGGAGGAACCTATCGCGACCGTGGCAAAGGCGATACGTCGCGCACGGGCCGGGCTGGGCGATCCCCGTCGACCGATAGGCGCCTTCATGTTCCTTGGCCCGACCGGCGTCGGCAAGACGGAACTGGCCCGTACGCTGGCCATGTTCCTGTTTGAAGACGTCGAATCCCTGATACGCATCGACATGTCGGAGTACATGGAGAAATTTGCCGTGTCTCGTCTGGTCGGCGCCCCGCCCGGCTACGTCGGATACGAGGAAGGCGGCCAGCTCACCGAGAAGGTCCGCCGCAAACCGTATTCAGTGGTCCTGCTCGACGAGATCGAAAAGGCCCATCCCGATGTCTTCAATATCCTCCTGCAGTTGATAGACGACGGCTGTCTCACTGATTCCTTTGGCCGCAAGGTCGATTTCAAGAATACCGTCCTGATTATGACGTCCAATATCGGTACCAGGCAGATACGCGACGACAAAACGGTCGGTTTCGACGCCCAGAAATTGGATTCGTCCCACGAGCACATGGAAAAGAAGGTCCTGGACGAGCTGAAGAAACTGTTCAATCCTGAACTTCTCAACAGGATCGACGAGACGCTTGTTTTCCGGTCGCTCAACAGGGACCACATCAAGGAAATTATCGATATTCTCCTGACCGACATCGCCAAGCGGATGGCCGAGAAAGGAATCAGCTTCCGGCTTACTGATGAAGCGAAGGAGTTCGTTACCGACAAGGGTTACGAGCCGGCCTACGGCGCACGACCTCTCAAACGAGCGCTTCGCCGTTACCTTGAAGACCCGCTAGCCGAGGAAATCCTCCGCGGACAATATGCCGGCGATACTAACATTGTAATCGGCGTCGGCAACAAGGGACTAACTTTCACCGCGGCTGAGGAGCAGGATCAGCCGCGCGATGAAGACCAGCAGCAGGAGGCGATAAAACAGTAGCCCATCCCTCGCAGAGGTCGGGACTTTAGACCACTCTCGGCAGCCACGTCAGGACGGCTGCATCTCGTGAACTGAAGCGACGGGCCGGCGCCCACCGTGGTTTTGGCCAGGCACCGGGGCGACAACAAGTTGGGATGACAAAACATAATGGTCCGGCTGCCCCGGAACACCAGTGATGCTGTTTTTTCCCTTGCGTTTTCTGTATAGACAAGTATACTAAAAGGTTATTGCTCTCTCCAAAAAGAGCAATAGCATAGTTTGAGGGTCGGGCGTACCGGAGTCGTTCCTGCCGGCTCGAAAGCGACCGAAGTACTCGAAGAAAAGACCGGTTTTGACAGAGGTATGAGATGGCACACAAGAAAGGCGTCGGCTCTTCCAAGAACGGCCGCGATTCAAACGGTCAGCGACGCGGCACCAAAGTATACGGCGGACAGGCGGTACCGTCCGGCTCGATCATAGTCCGTCAGTGCGGAACGAAGATCAAACCGGGATACAACGTAGGGATAGGCAAAGACTATACTCTCTTTGCCAAAGTCACGGGTGTCGTGACATTTGAGCGGGTTGGCAAAAACCGCCGCCAGGTGTCCGTGTACGAGTGATGGTGCCGAAACGGGCGCCGGAGGAACATGCCCCGTTGATCCTGCTTCGCCTGCGAATCCTGCGTCAGAGTTGCCGGCGGCTTTCGGTCGTCGGCTTTTTTCGTGCCCATCACCACAGCCACACCGCACCTGCAATCAATTACGGTAGAGCCGGAATGTAGTTGCCAAGCCAGCCTGCCAACCTATATTCAACCGCAATATGAACCGCTTGCTGGATGACCTCAACGACGCGCAGCGTCAGGCAGTCACGACAACCGAGGGGCCACTCCTGGTTATAGCCGGAGCCGGCTCAGGCAAAACCCGGGTGTTGGTACGCAGGTTAGCATACCTTCTCCGGCAACAACTGGCACAACCCAACCAGATCCTTGCCGTCACTTTCACCAACAAAGCTGCCGGCGAGATGAAAGACCGTGTTGTGACTCTGCTGGGCGGTGTTGCGCCGGGCATGAATGTCTCCACCTTTCACTCCTTTTGCGCCCGGCTCCTGCGACGCGAGGGCCACGCTATCGGTTTCGACAGCTCCTTCACGATATTCGACACCGCCGATTCTATCACGCTTGTCAAGAACTGCATCAAAGAACTTGGGTTTTCGACAAATCAGTGCACCCCTAAGGCTCAACTGCGGAAAATCTCCGACGCAAAAAATCGCATGGTCTCGCCGGAGACGTTTGCCGCCGGCGCCTCAGGCTATTTCGAGGATTGCACTTCGCGTATCTATTCGTTGTACCAGGAGCGCCTGCTCCGCTGCCAGGGCATGGACTTCGACGACCTCCTGTACAGATCCGTAACGCTTCTGCAAGACAACACGGAAATCGGTGAGGGCTACAGGCGGCGCTTCCGATACCTGATGGTTGACGAATACCAGGACACCAATCCCGTCCAGTACCTGCTGCTGCGCAATCTTCTCGGCCAACACAAGAACCTGTGCGTCGTGGGCGACGAGGACCAGTCGATCTATGGCTGGCGGGGCGCGGACATCCGCAATATCCTCGAGTTCGAGAAGGATTTCTCCGACGCCAGGGTCATCAAGTTGGAGCAAAACTACCGCTCCACCAACATCATCCTGGATGCAGCATCTTCGGTGATCGGGTACAACGAGGCCCGCAAACCGAAAACGCTCTGGAGCGACAAGAAAGGCGGCGATAAGCTGCAGCACCTGCTGGTCGACTCGGCCGACGAAGAAGCAGCCGGCATCATTGAGCGTATCCATAACGAACGAGCCACAACAGACCTCTGCGAAATGGCTGTTCTCTACCGGACCAACGCCCAGTCGCGTCCTTTCGAGGAGCAGTTGCGACGGCAGGGCCTGCCTTACCAGATTGTCGGGGGCATTACCTTCTACCAGCGCAAGGAAGTAAAGGACCTCCTGGCCTACCTCAAGTTGATCGCCAACCCGCGGGATGACATCTCGTTTGAGCGAATCGTTAACTATCCCAAGCGGGGCGTCGGCAAAAAGACTCTGGCCGAAATCGCCGCGTGGGCGGCCAGTGACGGGCTCTCGTACTTTGACGTAGCCAAGCGGTCTGCGGATGACTCCGGGCTCTCCAGCCGGTGGAAGCGGTTGAAGCCGTTCGTCGCTCTGGTCGAAAAGTACCGTGCCAGGAAAGACGATATCCCGGTTGATCTCCTGACCCAGGAACTGGTGGATGAGTTGAACCTGTTCGATGAACTCCGGAGCGAGGACGAAGTCATCGGCCAGACGCGGATCGAGAATGTCGAGGCCTTCATTGAGGGCGCTGCCGAATACGCCCGTGGCAACGGTGAGGCAACCCTGGATAACTACCTCGCCGAGATCTCACTGTACACCGATATCGACAGCTACGATGAAACCGAAGACAAAGTGACTCTCATGACCATCCACTCAGCCAAGGGATTGGAATATGACCTTATCTTCCTTACGGGACTGGAGGAAGGCCTTTTCCCCCTGCAGAGGACGTTCTCCGAACCGATGGAGCTCGAGGAGGAGCGCCGGCTCTTTTATGTCGGCGCTACCCGTGCCAGAAAGAAGCTCTATATGTCGACGGCCGCTGTTCGGTTCCGCCGCGGCGCGATAGCCTCGATACCGTCGCGTTTCATCAAGGAGATTCCGCCGGAACTGATGGACGTTGTGGACCTCAGGCGACGACCCACCTGGGACAGCGACTCTACTTCCCTCCAGCCGTCCTTTTTCGGAAAGGCTGAATCCTCCGGCGACGTTTCTCCTATCGGGGTTCACTACGAGTACGAGGGTCTTGAGGCCCTCAGGGTGGGACGCATCGTCCAGCACCCCACCTTCGGTCGCGGTAAAGTCCTCAAGGTGGAAGGCTACGGGGAATCCCTCCAGATGGAGATCATGTTCACCGGCCTGGGTGTCAAGAAGATCATGGCCAAGTACGGCAAACTGAAGATTATCGGCTGAGGATCGGCCAGCCGTGTTTGAAGTCGACCCACAGCAATCGGAACTTGTCAGGGAGATAATCCAACTTTACAACGATGAACTGAGCATTCGTGATATTACATATCATCTCAATGACAAGGGTCATCCACCGCCTCACAATGCAAGGCAGGTAATAGCAAGGAAGTCTCTATCGGACGATAGTTGTATCATGTCACGTAAGTGGGCTCCATCTCATAACTAGTGTAGTGTCCCGGAAGTCACTTGACGAAATAAGTCGTACTAACATATTGCTTATTATAGACGTAACGCCTCGAGCACATGCAAGGAACTCGTAGGATAGGACACTTGGGGCTCTGCCTATCTCAATAATCCACCATGATTCAAACACTTAGACCCCTGTCTTCTCTGAAGCCATCAGATTGCACAGCAAGTCACTGGAGGATTACAACCAGGAGCCGTGCCTCTATGATAGGACTCAGTTCATCCGGCACTTTTGCCGTGACCGCTGCTTGTTGATTTTGTATACTTGCAAACAGCAACTCACGTCACGACCTTAGAGAAGTATGGAGACAAGTCCATGAGACCGGTAATTGTCATTTTTTTGATGACCCTGTTGCCGTTGACGGCTGCCGGGGTTGAGGTGAAACGTAAAGGAGTCAGGGGGTCAGGTATCGAACATACAGCCGATTCGCTTCTGGCAAACGCCGACAAGTTGTTCCAGTCGCGCGATTACGAGACCGCCCGGCAAGAATACGAGGCGGTCGTTGAAAAGGCCCGCGAGGAATTCGACCGTTCCCTCGAAGTGGAAGCGCTCTCGCAGGTGGCGCGGATGTATCTTATCCTGGGCGATAAGGAATCGGGCCGAACCTGGTTGGTGCACGCCGAAGAGCGGGCAACGGATACCGATCCCATGGGCTGGTCGCGCTACTTAGGTGTCAAGGGGCGATTCGAGTGGAAGGATGGCGATCTGAAAAAGGCGCGCCAGACTTTTGACCGGATGTATACCTACTGCAACACCAACGCTCTGTGGGGCAGGGCCGTCGACGCCGCCCACATGATAGCTATCGTGGCCGAATCGTCTGATGAGCAGATCGAGTGGGGCCGGCGCGGTATCGAAGCAGCCGAGGCGGGAGACGTGGAAAGCTGGTTGGGGCCGCTGTGGAACAACCTGGCCGGGACCTACTACGATCTCAAGCAATACGACTCCGCCCTGGAGTGCTACACCAAGGCGCGTGAATACCACTGGCGTCATTCCGGTGAAATTGCAAAGCTGTTCGCCGACTACCATGTCGGGATGACCCATCGGCTCTTGGGTAATAATGACGAGGCGGCCGGGTGGCTGCGACCGGTTTTAGCCTGGGCGGAACGGCTGGGCAATCATTCCGTTATCGGTCAGGCTTGTGAGGATCTCGGCGAGATTGCGGTGGCCGGGGGTGACAAGGCGGGAGGACTCAAACTGCTTCGGAGAGCCCGCGAGGAATACAAGTTGGAGGGGTTCGACAAATCCTGGCCGGAGATCTACAATAACATCAACGCCCGCATCCAGAAACTGGGCAAGTAGGCGAGTGAGAACCGGAAGAATCGAACCACCTTGATACAGCAAGATCAATCCACCCGAAGATCGGTCATGGTGCCGCTCGTGCTGTACTACCTGACATTAGGCGCGCTTGTGGCTCTGGCTTTCTTTCCTGACCGCCGCTTTTGGGGGATAAACTGGTGGGGCTACTATCCCATCTGGGTAGTGTTGGTCCTTGCCGCTTTGGGCGCTGTGGCGCCGCTCATCCTGAGACTCTTCGAGCACCGTTGGGATTCGCTGCCGGATGATGGCGAGCCAGCAGGTGGGAATCTGCGGTTCTGGCTGCCGGCGGCGGGGTTGATCGCTCTTTTCGGTCTGGTGTTCTATTTGCTGCGAGCCAGGACTCATTTTCTCGGCGACGGCTACGCGCTACTTTCGGTACTGGGAGAGAGAAGTCCACTCGCTCTGAAAGTCAGAGAGGTGGGAGAATCGCTGGTTCACATCTGGTCGAGATCGGCCCTTGGCGGTGCCGGGCGGGCGGCCCTGATCGGCAGCCAGATTATTTCCATAGCTTCCGGAGTTGCATTCCTGACTGCCGTCGGATTCTTTGCCGGGCGGCTCTTTGAGCGCACATCGGACAGACTGCTGTTTCTTGTGGGTCTTGCCTCCGGCGGTTACATGTTGCTGTATTTCGGCTACGTGGAATACTACTCATTGTTTGTCCTGTCGGTCCTGGTGTTTACGTTGACCGGGCTTCTGGTGGCCCGGGGCGAGGCGAACCGGTGGCTGATGCTTCCACTGTTGGCGCTGGCGATTTTCTTTCACATTCTCGGGGTGACGCTCATTCCTGCCGCCATATACCTGCTTGTAATCCGAACCCGGGCCGGTCACGCCTTCGCCCGCATGAAACTGACTTCCAGAGTGGCCATGGCACTGGCTATGGCCGTCGTTTTGCTGGTCGTGTTTCATCATTTCTATACTAACAGCTACTACTTCCGGTTTGCCTTTGTGCCTCTTTTCTCCAACCGGTTCACTGTGGAGGGCTACACCCTGTTCTCGCTGAGACACCTGGCTGATATCATGAACCTCTTGATCCTGCTGCTCCCCGGCCTGCTCGTGATGGTGGCGCTGCTACCGGTTTTTTCGACCGAGGCCGTCTTGAGAAAGAAGGAGTACAGATACCTTCTCCTCCTGACGCTGTCGGTCTGGGGGGCGGTGTTCGTTCTTGATCCGAAACTGGGCATGCCGCGCGACTGGGACCTGTTTTCGTTCGTGGGCGTCCCATTAGCAGTCCTGGCCTACTACTTCCTGCTGAACAACAGGAGAGCTGTCAAGCCATACCTGACACTGAGCCTGTTGTGTGTGATTTCCGGCCTCCTGACGCTGATTCCACGCGCCGTGAGCCAGACGCAGCAGGATATCGCCATTGCTCATTTCAGAAGCTACATGGCTCTGGACAGAATGAAGAGTCTTAACGCCAGACGAGTGCTGGTTGATTACTATAGCGCCCGGGGTGAGCGAGCCAAGGCCAATGAGGAAATATCGCGCTGGCAGAAGGAACATCCGGAGCGGTTTCTGTTTGGAGCGGCCCGGGATCATCGGACGAGCGGCCGGGTCGAGGAGGCGGTCAAGGTCATGCGGCAGATGCTGAAGATGAATCCCCTCTACGCCATAGGCTGGGCCGACCTGGGAGAATACTATTCTCGGTTGGGGATGCTTGACAGTGCCCTGCTATGTGTGCAGATCGCCGATGGCCTGAACCCCCACAGTTCGCCCACTCTGGCAAACTTGGGCCTTGTCTACATGCAGAGAAACGATCTGGACAGAGCCGAGGAGGCATGGCTGGAGGCTATGGCGCTGGACAGCAACCTGTTTCAACCCCGCCAGGGCCTCATGCGGCTCTATCAGGCCCGGGGCGACCAGGCCCGATACTTCGAGTACCTGCGCGATATCGCATCCCGGGACAACGCTCCCCCACCAATCATCAGAGAGCTGGGCGACAACCTGCTCACAAGAGGGCGTTACCGGCAGGCGTTGAGCGTCTATCGCCATGCCATAGAGCGTGGTCTGGACAGCACCCAGGTGCGGCAACTGATTGAAGCCCATCCTGAACTCAAAAGCGATCTCCCCTGAGGGACAGATGTGCCCATCATACTGGTCGGAGTCTATTGCCTGACCCTGACCGC
>JAGLXI010000105.1 GCA_023132995.1 Candidatus Zixiibacteriota bacterium
GGCGAGGCCGACCGAATGAAGGAGGCCGTGGATCCCTCCGATGATCGGGGCGTGAAACTGCTGGAACTGGTCCGTGAGCAACTAAGGCTGGCCAGAAGCTCGCTGGATGACCGTCAGCCTGAACCTGCCGCGGCCGCCCTCAAAGCCACTGAGATGGCTCTCAGGCAACTGAAAAGACATCTGGGCCGAGACGGCTTGTAACCATTGATCGAGGCGGGTTTGCGGTCAACCGCTGTTTTCATCGCGATTTCTGTGTTTATCCTGGCAGGCAGCCCGCAGGATCACACTTTCGCCTCCGGTCTCACTGTCAGGGCAGGCCTCGGGTATGACTTCCTCTCGCAGGAGTATTTCCTGGACTCGGCGGCTCTCAGCGGACCTGATTCAACCATCACCGCCTGGGCCCTGACCACAGATTACCTTGATGATGTCAAGGGGCAGCTCTGGTTGACCTACTCCCCCCACGATGACGGACATCTCCGAATCGAAGCCGCCTACGATCAAACGCCTGAGTTCCTGAGAGGCCGGCTTTCGGCGGATCATCGCTTCCGTGCCGGCAAGGCCCGGTTCAGATTGTCAGGTGAATTGGAGGGGAAAAACCGCTACCGCGGCACATCCGAGTTCGGAGACAGTTACTTACTGGCCGAAACCCGGACCAGGCTTTCCGTCCCCCTGAGCAAATCTATGAACGTCAATTTCCAGGTCAGGGCTGACGGGGTCCGGTTTGAATCGGCTTCAATTTACAATTACGACTACTACCGTCTGAGCGCCAGACTGGGGCTGGACAGACTGTTCGAGGACTTCTCTCTGGCCGATTTTCACCTGTCAGCCGAAACCCGCCGGGTGCCGGATAGCTCCGAGCTGTGCTATGTGAAAATAGGAGGCGCCCTGTCCTATTTCGGCCTTTACGGCAGCGGTGACCTCGACCTGCAGGCTCACTTCGAGAAAAAGGACTACCAGCAACCGGACGGCAAAGACGATCATTACCGCCTTGAGGCTGTCGCCGATCACAGGCTCCGCTTTGGCCGAAAATGGTTCAGTCGCCAGGAGATCGACTTTGAACTGACCCACTTCGATCCGGACGATGCCGTAAACGTCAGTTACTCGCGTCTGGGCATCGCCTTTCTGGGTGGTCTGGAAGGTATTTATCTGAGCCTGGCCGGAGGGCCGGATTTCGAGCTTCTCGACGAGCAGGAGGGGGATCAGCCGGTTGGCGAGGATTACTGGGAAGTCGGCGGCCGAGTCGATCTGGATTACCTCAAACCGGGAAAGCTGCTGGCATCCGTTCAGTCCATTGTCGGAAAGAGGAATCTGAAAGCCGACGCCGAGCTGCAGTCCGATTTCCTGTTCGAACGGGTCAATCTGATAGGCGACCTGACCATAGCAGGCTTCCTGCGGCTCAACCTCCTCTTCTCGGCTGAGTGGGAATGGCACGAGCGAGAGGAAGACGACTGTCGAACATTTCTGCTTTCCACCAATCTAAGCTACACTTTCTGAACCAACTTGTGGGCACGCGAGCGGGCCCACAAATGGGGCTTATCATAGACGGCGTTATCCATATACCCGACTCTCCGGCAGCTGGAGTTTGTGAATCTCTTCACATACAGGGGGTCGGTTCTCTGCAGTTAGCAGCCCCGGCGACAAGCAGAACAGCGGTTGCGCTCAAACCTCAAGTCAGGCTGGGCCAAGCGCTGGTGCACGTTTCTAAAGCAGCTCCTCGGGCCCGCAAGTGGGGCTTATTGTAGACAGAACAATCCATATAGATTCGAGGAGATTGTGAATGTGTTCACAATCTATTGTCATGCAGGACGGTCGGTAATATAGACTGTGCCGGTCTATGTATAGGGTCGTTGCGGTCGGTTGGAGAAGGCCGGTCGGGGCAGTCGCCAGCCAAGGCGAGATTGTGAACAGAATCACAAGCTTTGCGTGGTTATATTGGAGGGTATTATCGATGATGACGTTATGCTATCGGTCTGGTCGGTCTCGTTTGGGCATATTGAATTGGTGAATAGTTTCACAATCTCATACTTCAGGTGATATCGATTTGGGTGGCTTTTGAGCGCTTGTTGGTCTGTTTCTGCAGGGTGGGTCGTGCCGAGGCTGCCGCTCGGATTCATCGCGCCGGCAATATAGCTTGCGGCACGTGTGCCGAAGAGTGCGGTTGTGCTTCCCCTGTTTGCAGGCAACCGGCCCGGCCAATTGTTTTGAGGGCTGGAAACATGGTTGCTTGGTTCGTTGGGGCTGGGCTGGAGGTTGGCGGGATTATTACTACAGGTTGTCGCAGGAGTGTTTTTCTTGAGTTATTTTGAAGATTTCTCTTGACATAGCGGATTAATTTGTTAGTTTTATACCGTCTAGGGAAATAGTAGTGTTGTCAAGCGCTTCTGTTTTGA
>JAGLXI010000106.1 GCA_023132995.1 Candidatus Zixiibacteriota bacterium
TGGTGAGATCCTGTTTGACGGTACCACGGTGACCATTGACAAGTGCAACTGTGTTATCACGGCCGAGACCCAGTTTGTTGACTGCCCCGACCCCTGCGCCGGGGTGTCCATCGTTGGCACTTCCGTTGTCCCCGGTACGGTGATAATTGCCAACGATCCCGTGGTAATGGATCCGATCCCGGACGACATGATCGACTGGGGTACCCCCTTTACTTACCAGACGGTTGTGA
Source organism: Candidatus Zixiibacteriota bacterium (assembly GCA_023132995.1). Lineage (GTDB taxonomy): Bacteria > Zixibacteria > MSB-5A5 > GN15 > FEB-12 > JAJRTA01. The sequence goes on from JAGLXI010000106.1 coordinate 231, forward strand.
CCGATGATGACCTCAATTCGATTCCAGGTTGTGAGGTCCATACCTATTCGGTAGTCTCCGATCCTGCGACCACCATTGGCATTACGGCTGGTGGTTACATCAGTTGGACCACTCTGCCGGCTGACATGGTGACGGCCTGTGAGTACGAGGTTACCGTTGAGGTTGAGGATCTCTACCACGCTGTTTCTACACAGGTCTTCATGATTTATCTGTGGAACGACGCCCCGGTGATTACCTGCCCGCCCGAGGTCAACAACAACATCTGGGGTTACGAGGCCAGCGGTTCGGTTTCAGCCATAGACGACGATAATGGTCCTGTTTCGCTGTTCTACTCAGTGTCGCCCGGTTGCCTTCTTCCAGGAACAGTCAATATCAATTCCAGCAATGGTGACTGGACCTGGCAGACCTTAGAGGAGGCGCAGTATTTAGGAGTCTTTGAACTGTGCATTACGGTTACCGACGGTGCCGCCATTGGTTGCGATCCAGATTCCACCAACCCGTCCAACAGCGACGAGTGTTGTGTGCTGATCAACATAATTTCGACCGGTGACGCTACGATTGATCCGGAGTATGAAGGTGGTCGGTGGCCTGCTGCTCTTCAGGGTCAGCCTATCTGGGTGGACTTCAACATGACCAACAGCAATCTTTGGTTTGGCGGTTATGATTTCCTCATCCAGTATGATCCTACCGCGCTGATTCTCCTTGACGCGGAAAAGGGTCAGTGGCTGACCGACTGCTATTGGGAGTACTTTACCTACCGGCACGGTGCCGCTGGTAATTGCGGTCCCAACGCCTGCCCCACCGGTATCGTCCGCGTGGTGGCCATAGCCGAGACCAACGACGGCGCCACGCCTCCCGGCCTGTGCTTCACAGGCCCGCCTCTTGGCACCTGGGAGATGTTCCAGTTGGAGTTCCTGGTCACCAACGACCATACCTTTGAGTGCACCCGGGTGCCGATCAATTGGATCTGGTATGACTGCGGTGACAACGGCATGTCCTCGGTGACCGGTGACACGCTGTTTATCTCGCGCTATGTCTACGACTCTTACGGCAACAAGATCGCTGACGCCGATCCCTTGAGCTTGACCGGAGAGTATGGTCTGGGTGTGTTCGAGGATTATCCGACAAACACGATACCAAAGGTGAGTTGGCCGACCATCTACGGAGCTCTGTTGGAGTGTGACGTCGGCGGCGCCGGCAAGCCCTTCCCGCTACGCCTGCTCGACTTCCATCACGGCGGTCTTGACATTATCTGCGTGGAGGATATCGACGATCGCGGTGATATCAACATGAACGGCCTGGCCAACGAAATCGCCGACGCCGTTCTGTTCACCAACTACTTCATCGATGGTATCGGTGTTTTTGATGTCGGAGCCAACGCGCCCGCCGGTCAGGTGGCCGCCACCGACGTCAACGCTGACGGTATTACCCTTTCGGTGGCCGACCTGGTCTACCTGATCAGGGTCATCGTCGGCGATGCCGCTCCTTACGTGAAGGCGGCTCCGGTGAACGTCTCCTACGCCCATTCCGAGAGCGGAATCATGTCGGTCAATGGCGCTCAAATCGGCGCCGCCTTTATGGTTGCCGAAGGCAACGTCATGCCCGACCTGAAAGCCGACGCCATGAAGATGAAGTACAACTTCGACGGCGCCAACACGCGCATTCTGGTCTTCTCCATCGAGGGGAACAGCTTCACAGGTGATTTCCTCGATGTCAAGGCCAACATTCTCTCCATCGAAATGGCTACAGCCGAAGGCTATCCGGTCAAGGAAAGCCTCAGGCCTAACAACTTCGCTCTCAACCAGAACTACCCCAACCCGTTCAACCCGACCACCACCATCAGCTTCACCCTGCCCACCGCCAGCGACTACATGCTGACCATCTACAACGTCTCCGGTCAGACAGTGGCTGAGCTCAACGGCAGTGAACAAGCCGGTGAGGTCGTTCTCGAATGGGATGCCGGTAACCTGGCCAGCGGTATCTACTTCTACAAACTGCAGGCTGGTAACTTTACCGACACCAAGAAGATGGTCCTGCTAAAGTAAGCTCCCGCTTACCTTAGCTTGGCAACTTCAGAAAGCCCCGCCCCGGCGGGGCTTTCTTTATTGGTGAAACCAACGAAGTTGGGGGGGTTAGGAAAGAAGCGACCGATAAGCGGAAATCAGATTCTCAAAGTATCGTGACCAGGAGAACATGCCGGCTCGTTTCAGGCCCGCTTCGACAAGGCTTGACCTCCAAACGGAATCGTGAAGAAGGCGCTGGAGGGCGGCTCGGCTCTGGTCAGGATCCGCAGGATCGACTTTGATGGCGGCCTCGCCTGCAACCTCGGCGCAGGCGGAGCAATTGGAGGTTATCACTGGTGACTTGTGGGCCATGGCTTCCAGGATGGGCAGTCCGAAACCCTCCTCGAGAGATGGAAGCAGAGTGGCGGTTGCGCCGAAGTACAGCCCGGCAAGTTCTGCCGGTGGAACTCGGCTGAAAAGGTGCCGCCGGTCGTGGGGAAAGCGGTCCAGGAGCCCCTTGATATTCTCCTCGTAGCCGAAACCCGGCTCGCCGACCAGGACAAGATCGAGTTGGCTGAGAGGGGCTACCGCTGCGAAAACGTGACCCAGGTTCTTTCGATTTTCCAGACGCCCGACGAACAGCACATAAGGGCGATCCGGCGTGCGAGCGACCTTCGATTTCTCCGAGGTCAGGTCGTTGTATTGGGGAATACGTACTCCGAGCGGAACGGTTCTGCAGCGATCAGTCTCCACCAGTTCCAAGGCCAGCAGGCTCTCTCGGGTGCATTCGCTGTCGGTAATGACGAGGTCTGCCCTGGCTATCTCGCGACGCATCCGCCGACCGACCTTGCGTTGGAAAGCAGCACTCTGGTAGTTGTTGGGAACCAGGCTCCACACATCGTGAACAGTATACACGAGATTCCTGCCTTTCAAGCGTGGCCGGCGATGGCACAGGGCATGAACGACGTCATACTCCTTTGCCGGCGCCAGGGGCAACAGGGGCATGCGGATCAGGGGTACTCCAAACAGATCGACCCTTCCCGACTTGCCTCTTCGGTAGTAAGCGCAGGCTTCGACCTCCCTGTGTGCCGACGCCTGATGGATAGTGTTGAGACAGGTTTGAGCAATACCTCCGTATGGTGACTGGAGATATGACGTTACGTCAAAAGCGACCCGAATCATCGAAGCTGTTCACTCGCCCTGCACAAGGTGTACATTCACTCGATCCGGTCAGCCGGAGCCGGGGCCAGTTCACTCAGCAGCTCAACAACATTTTCCGCCTTCAGCGGCTTGTGCAGGAAGCCGTCGGCGGCGAACGAATCGGGACCGCCCCCGGTATCGTCCGGTGACGAGAAGGCTGCAACCAGAACCACGGGCATTCCCGGGCGTTTTTCCTTGATGGCGTGGAGCAGCGAAACGCCATTCATTCCGGGCAACTTGATGCCCGCGATGACGGCGTCTATCCTGCCTTCGTCAAGTTCACCGAGGGCTTCCTGAGCGCTGGAGACGGAAAGCGGAATATAGTTGTTGGCTGTCAGCATGTCGGCCAGGGCCTCGCGCGAGTTGTCATTGTCATCGACAACCATTACATACCGGATCGGGCTGTCCACTGATTCGCGTCTGCCGACCAGGGTCTGTTCGATAAGCTTCTCCAAGCGGGAAATCCGAAAAGGTTTGGCGAGGAACCCGTCCGGCGAGGCTTCCCCCATAACTTCCGGGACAGTGAAACCAGTGATAAACAGAACGGGCAGCCGGGGGTAGTATCGGCGGACTTTCTTGAGCAGGTCTATGCCGTCCATCACGGGCATCTTGATGTCGGAGATCATCAGGTCGAATTTCTCCTGTCGGAGCATTTGGAGGGCCTGCATGCCATCCTTAGCACCCAGCGCCTTGTAGCCTATCGTAGTAAGTGTGTCCGCCAACAGTTCAAGCAGATTGGCGTCATCGTCAACCACGAGTATCCTGGCTCGGTGTTTCTCCACGCGTTATGACCTGATGATTTCCAGGAGCTGTTTCGTTTTCGCCTCAAGGACGGTCTTGTCCGCCGCCTCCAGATTTAACCTGAGAAGCGGCTCGGTGTTGGAAGGCCGCACGTTGAACCAGAAGTCGTCATACTTGACCGTCAGCCCGTCACTATGGTCCTGTCCTCCATCCTTAAAAAGCCCGCTGATCTGCTCGATTTTGTCCGATATGGAATCAACGCGGCTATTGATCTCGCCCGACCGGAAATAGGGGTCTATCTCCGCAACCATCTCATGCAGTGGCCGATTCTCCCCGGAAATGAGTTCGAGACATACGAGGAAAGCAATCAACCCGGAATCGGCGAACCAGTTGTCGCGGAAGTAGAAGTGCCCGGAATGCTCGCCGCCGAAGATAGCGTTGTGTTTCTTCATCAGGGGCTTGATAAAGGCATGCCCTACCACCGTGCGGATCGCAGTTCCTCCCATCCGCTCCACGAGTTTCGGCACGGCTTGGGAGCAGATGAGGTTGTATAGGACAGTCTCTCCGGGATGTTTCGACAGCAGCGACTTGGCAACCAGGGCCGTGACCATGTCCCCGCCGATTTGGCGACCCTGCTTGTCCACGAGAAACATGCGGTCGGCATCGCCGTCGAAAGCGACGCCGAAATCGGCGTCGGTCTCCCGCACCTTGCTCTGCAGATCGCGGAGATTCTCGATTTCGATTGGAGATGCCGGGTGGTTGGGAAAGGTACCGTCGAGATCGAAATAGAGCCTGACGACATCCAGCGGCAGCTTATCGAGCACGGGCGGCAGGGTCGCCCCGGCCATGCCGTTGCCGGCATCAATGACCACTTTGAATGGCTTTATGGATGCAGGATTGATGAACGAGAGACAGTGGGCGGCATAATCCCTGTTGATATCCTTACGGATTATCATGCCCGGTGAGGGCGACTTTGGCATCTCGTCCATCTCCCGGATCACTTCCAGAATACGCTGCAGCCCGTCCTGGCTGGAAAGCGGCTGGGCGTCCTCCCGGCATATCTTGAAGCCATTGTACTCTTTTGGGTTGTGGCTGGCGGTGATCATGACCCCGGCATCCCAGCCGAAATTGCCGACCGCAAAATAGAGCCCGTCAGTCGATATCAGACCGAGGTCGATCACATCAACGCCTCTGTCGTTAATCCCGCCGGCGAGCGCGTCGAACATCTCGTCGGAAGTCGTCCGCATATCCCGGCCGACAGCTATGACCGCAGGTTTCAGAAGGTCCGCAAGAACATAGCCGATGCGGTGGGCGACGGCGGCATCAAGTTCATCGGGAACAATGCCTCGAATGTCGTAGGCTTTGAAGATCGACGGGTTGACATACATACTATACCCTAACAAGTGACTCAAGATAGATACCTCCACAACCAGCGTCAATTGTTTTTTCTGAGCGATCGACCGGCGCCGTCTGCTGATCTCCTGTTCTTAGAATCGACCGTCGCACAGCAGAGCTAAACTTCCGGAAGTCTTTGAACCTGTTCAAATTGTCCTCGGGGCCGCTCGCTAAGACGGTGTCGGAGAAAGTTCGCACACCCCCTTCACGCTGGTCAGATCATCATAGTCGGGATCCCGCCGGTGGTATTCTGCTGGTGGGCAGAATAACAATGAATCACGCAGACAGGATGCAGTTCTTCGCGCCTGACTGTGTCTGTCGACTCAGTTTTCGAGTGTAGAAAGAGCGATGATATTGCCATCGGCTGTCCGTGGCAGCCGAATTCCGCTTGCGTTTTGTGCCGCTTTGATTATACTGTCAGGGCTAAGTTGGCGATCTGGTCTGGAACGTGGACCTGAATTCTTGTGCGTTTATCGGAGGGTCGCTTGGCTTGGCTGTTCTTTGACAGAGATGATCGGCGTTAGACGGGCGGTTAGCTCAGCTGGTTAGAGCACCTGCCTTACACGCAGGGGGTCACTGGTTCGAATCCAGTATCGCCCATTCTGATGGCGGCTGGATAGAGACCGACCGGTTGAGCGACGGCGATCGTGCTTTGGCTGGGTGCGGTCTGGTACTTTATGGAACGCCGCTCAGTTGCCGATACAGATAGTCTTAGAGTCGGGGTTGTAGTTCAGTTGGTTA
>JAGLXI010000107.1 GCA_023132995.1 Candidatus Zixiibacteriota bacterium
AGCTGCCCGGGCCGTCTCCGAACTGGGACTCAAAGATGAACCGGAAGCCGGCGCGGCGCTGGTCAAGGTGCTCCGCAGAGAGAAGGACGAGAAACTCGTCATGGAGCTTTTTGCAGCCCTGCAGAAACAGAAGCACACCGGCGCCATTGACGACGCGCGAGAACTTATCGATGTCGGCCCACCGGTCAATCTCACGGCCGCTGCGGCTCGATATTTAGCGGTGGTCCAGGGAGACAGGGCGGTCAATCTGCTCGACTCCCTCTCCTTAGGGGACGACCCCTACTTGAGGGCAGCCTGCGCCGAGGCCTACGGTCTGGTGGGCAGCGACAAGGTGACACCACGATTAGCTCATCTTTTCAACGATGATGATCCCATGGTGCGCACGGCGGCATTTGAGGCGCTGGTAAAACTCGACACGGCCAATGTCGATTTCTACATCGGGCAGGCGTTGGCTGACCCCGACCGAGTTGTGACCACCACCGCACTGGAGTTTATAAAGAACGCCCGGCTGGCGTTGTATCTTCCCGGGCTGAACGAGATGATGTCCAGCGGGGATGAACTTGATGTCGACCTGCGGCGGATGTTGGTGCAGGTAGCCGGGGCGTTTCTCTCGCATAGCCAGGACGACAGCAACGCTGTCCTGATCCTGATAAACGGCGCACTCGACACGGAATACATTGTCAGACGCGAAGCTGCCCTGGTCTACCGCGATGTATTAAACGAGGACCGGCTCGATATGGCGCCGCCGGCCCCGACCCGGATTGGGAAGAGCGAGATCGAAAACGCAATCGAACGATATACCACCAATCCGTCGGCTGTTGTCACCACGAGCAAAGGTGAGTTTGAGATGGAGCTTTACTTCGACACAGCCCCGCTCACCGTTCTCAGTTTTGTCGAGTTGGTCGATGAGGGCTTTTACGAGGGGCTGAGTTTCCATCGTGTCGTCCCCGATTTCGTGATTCAGGGAGGCGATCCCCGGGGCGATGGTTGGGGCGGGCCGCCGTATAATATCCGCTGCGAATACTCGTCCGAGTCTTACCGGCGCGGCACGGTGGGAATCGCAACCTCCGGCAAAGATACCGGCGGGTCGCAGTTCTTTGTCACGCTGTCGCCGCAGCCTCACCTGGAGGCGCATTACACTGTGTTCGGGCAGGTCATTTCGGGTATGGACATTGTGGACCGGATCGTTCGCGGCGACTTGATTGAACGGATAGTGATTATTGAAGAAGAATCGAGGTGACAAAATGACCGCTATGGAACCAAGCTTCAGGACCAAGATCGTGAAGGTGGAGATACCCACTGACGCGAATCTCATATTTGGGCAGACTCATTTCATCAAGACGGTGGAGGACCTCTACGAGGCGCTGGTGACCGCCTCGCCGACGCTCAAGTTCGGGATCGCCTTCTGTGAAGCCTCCCAGCAGCGACTCATCCGCTGTGACGGAAATGACGACGACTTGATCAAGATGGCCACTGACGCCGCTTTCGACGTCGCCTGCGGTCACACCTTTTTCGTTTTCCTTCGTGATGGCTACCCGATCAACGTTCTGAACCAGATCAAGAACGTGCCGGAGGTCTGCCGCATTTTCTGCGCCACGGCCAATCCGCTTGAAGTTCTTGTCGCCGAAACCGGCCATGGGCGGGGTGTCCTCGGCGTGGTGGATGGTGAGACGCCGGTGGGCATCGAGACTGACAAGGACAAAGAGGAACGTATCCGTTTCCTGAAGACGATCGGATACAAACGGTAGGCGGCGCGGTCACAGCATCATTTCGAACTCGATCTCATCACGCAGGGGTATTCCGTGCAGCCCGACCTCAGGGATGCTCGGTTTCAGTCGCCGTGACTCCTCAAGGGCGTTGACGTGCACGGCGGCAAGAGTGAAACCCCGCCGCTGGTAGAAACGGATGGCGTCCAGGTTGTCGTTGGTGGTTATAAGCCATAGCCGCCGGCAGCCCTTTTCCCCAGCGTCCCGGCTGGCCCGCTCAATCAGGGCGGTGCCGATGCCGGAGTATTTCTCAAAAGCATCAAGGGTGACAACCTCGCACTGATTGCCGATAATCTCGAAAGTAACCAGGCCGAGTTTCCGGCCGAATGGATCAGTGGCGTAGTAGCCGTCAATCTCGTTGGGACAGACCTTTCGACCACGGGTGACAATGAAATCCGCACCCCAGCCGCGTACCACCTGAAGGACCCACGGACGCTCGGCGTCGGTTACGGGGTAGACATGGAATGTCATACTATCTTCCTTCTCACGTAACGGAACCGCGTAGCCATGCCGCCGTCAGATCGACAAACCGCCAATGATGAAAGTGATCCCGAGATAGACCAGAAAAAGGGCGCAGCAGGAGATCAATATGTTAAGCCTCCGGCCGACCAGCAGACTCTTCCCCTGCCACAACAGGATCGAGACGGCGCTGTACCAGACGAAGTCGGAGAGAATATGTCCGAAGTAGAACACCACCGGCCCCATGACACCGAACTTGGATGACTTGGCGATGAAAGCCAGCCCGGTCGTGGCCCACCAGATGAACCAGTAAGGATTCGACAGCGTGGCCGTGATCCCTTTGACGGCCAGTCGATGACCGGATTTTCCCGTGGCCTCGGAGCCGGTGTAGTCAAGACGGCGCTTCGCAATATCGTATATCATCGCGCCGCCCATCATCACCAGGGCTGTTCCGCCAACCACGCCGATAATGGCCGTGACAAGAGCGCTTTCGGCGATCGCCGCAAAGCCAAGCGAGAGGGCTACCACGACCACTATCTCCGCGACGGCGTGGCCGGTGGAGATTATCGGCCCGGTGCGCCAGCCGTGGCGGGGTGTCTCGGCAATACCGACCGCCAGAAGCGGACCGGGCATCATCGCCCCCGAAAACCCGACCACGAACGAACTGAAAAAAACTACAAGTAGTTCCATACCGGCATATGATATGACGCCGTCGGCATGACTCCAACCGAAATATCGGTCCCTGTATGTCAGAGTGAATCGAGAACGGGGATCCGCAATCTACTTCCCATTCAGAAGCTTATCGGCCAGCAGGTGCAGGAAAAGACCGACATCAGTCACGACGCCGATTGTCTGCAGGGAGCCGCGATCCTTCAGCTTGGTGACGACGGCCGGGTTGATGTCAATACAAATAGTCAGCACCCGGGCCGGAATCATGTTCCCCACGGCAATGGAATGGAGCATCGATGCGAGCATGAGAACAATATCGGTACCCTGGAGTATGCGGGCGTGCTCATCCTGGGCACTGTTCATGTCGGTCACGGTTTCGGGCAGAGGGCCGTCGTCTCGAAGTGACCCAGCCAGCGAGAACGGAATGCCTGCCTTGATCGCCTCGTACATCACCCCCGAGCAGAGCCTGCCTTCCTCGACCAGGTCGCTGAGCGATCCGGCCCGGCAGACCTCGTTGATGGCCCGCAGGTGGTTGCGGTGACCCATCTCAACCGGCTTGCCGGTATTCAGGTCGGTGCCCAGCGAGGTGCCGTAAAGGGCGGCCTCGGCATCGTGGACGGGGAGGGCGTTACCGGTCAGGAGGGCATGAACGTAGCCGTGGCGAATCAATCGCGCCAGTTCCGGCGCGCCGCCGGTATGCACTACTACCGGACCGGCTACCGCCACGACCTTCTGGTTCCCGCGTCTGATTAACTCCGCCACCCGATCTACCGCCAAACGGACCTTGCGCTCGCTGGAAACATCGCCCGACATGAACCCGAACTCATCCCGGTCCCGCTCGGCAAACTCCGGTTTTATCTTGATCCCCGACAGCCCGAGCACGACGCGGTCGCCCCGGCGGAGATCGCGGAATTTCCTGATGGCGGCGCGGCCGTCGCTCACTACGATCACGCCGTCCATCCGCAGGTTGTCGACCCGCAGCCAGGCGCCGTCGTGATGCACGAACGTCTCCTGGTTGGTAGTGCTGTAGAAATCGGGCGGCGCCACGCCGTCGGCTTCCACCTCCCCGAGGGAGACGGTCCGTTCCGGATCGATCTGGCAGCCAAGAGCGGACAGTTTCAGCAGAATCGTATTCATGCCGGCGGCATCGGGAGACGTAATGTGCAGCCTGGCCTGCGAGAACTCCTCATTGCTGCGCCCAATCTGAAAATCTTCGATCTCGAAACTGCCGCCGTCGGATATGATCGTATCAAAGATGCGGCGCATTATCCCCGAGTCAATCAGGTGACCCTCGGCAGTGACTGTCTTTTCAATAACCGGCATATCACTGTTATCGGAGGGACTGCTGATTGTCTCAATCGGCCACACATTGATTGCCCACGGAAGGAACAGGTGCGCAAAGGGCTTTGAAAAAGCTGGCAACGTTGGTATACTATGGCAGTGGTAATCGAATACGGACGAGCTGAGACTGAAAAGGCAGTGCTGATCGGCTTGGCGTATGACTCTCGCCGTCGCCAGGATGTATCCACCTCATTGGAAGAGCTTGCCCGCCTGACATATTCCGCGGGCGGTTCGGTCGTCGGGCAGCGGACGCAAGTTCGCAGAAAGCCGAACTCGGCCTATTTTATCGGCCGTGGTCTGGTCGACGAGCTGAAAGACATGCTCCCTGAGCTCGGAGCCAATTGCGTGATATTCGACGACACCCTCTCACCGGCCCAGCAGCGCAACCTGGAGCAAACCCTTGAGACCAAGGTGATTGATCGGCCCATCCTCATCCTTGACATCTTCGCCACCAGGGCCAGAACCCGCCCCGCCCGGCTCCAGGTGGAACTTGCCCAACTGGAGTACCTGCTTCCGAGGCTGACCGGCGCCTGGATACACTTCTCGCGTCAGTACGGGGGGATCGGCGCCAAGGGTCCCGGCGAGACGCAGCTTGAAATCGACCGCAGGCGCGTTCGAGACAAGATCGTCCACCTCAAGGCCCGCCTGGCCAAACTTGACAGCCAGCGGTCCACCCAGCGCAAGAGACGGCAGGCGATGTTCAAAGTAGCGCTCGTGGGTTATACCAACGCCGGGAAATCGACTCTTTTCAATCGGTTGACGCAGTCGGATGTCAGCACGGCCGATATGTTATTTACCACCCTGGATTCAACCTCGCGGGCAATGTCCACCGGTCATCCGTGCCAGATCGTCGTCAGCGACACCGTGGGATTTATTAAGAAACTTCCCCACCAGTTGGTCGAATCCTTCAAATCGACATTGGAGGAAGTCTGCCTGGCCGATTTGCTGTTGCAGGTAATCGACTGCAGCCAACCGGATGTCGAAGAGAGAATTGCTCAGACGAGACAGGTGCTGACCGAGATAGGTGCCGACAAAGTCCCTTACCTGCTCATATACAACAAGATAGATGCCAACCCCGGTTTTCTGCCGTTGCTCGGTTACGAGGCTTCGTCCCTGACAGTGTCTGCTGCTTGCGATCAGGGCATTGCTGCTCTGAAGGCTGAGCTTATCGCCCGTTCACAGCGACCCCTGCAAGCGGCCGACAGCGCAAACTGAAGTTCCACCACTCTTCTACCGATAAACTAAGAAGACGGAATCGAGAGGAACATGATTTGGCTAAACCAATCCTGATCGTCGACGACAACCCGAACATGTCGTCACTGCTTTCGGAGATGCTGGAGGTCTTTGATTTCGAGTCCGTCCGCGCTGCCGACGGCACCGAGGCGCTGGACAAACTTGAATCGGGCAAGTTCTCCATGGTCATAACCGATATGCGGATGCCCAACATGACCGGCCTGGA
>JAGLXI010000108.1 GCA_023132995.1 Candidatus Zixiibacteriota bacterium
GAAGCCTGGGGATTTGCCACCCAGGGCATGGCGTGATCGAACTGCTTGCCGTGGTACCAGAGCGTGAAATCGAGGGTATCACCGCGGAAACTGTATTCCGGCAGAACAATCCCAATGAAGCGAAAATCCTTGCGCCTGATATAATCGACCGGAGCGGCCACGAAGTAGATCGAATCGGTCTTGAGGTTGTGGTCGAGAAACAGCGACACGAACCGCATACTGTCGGTGTTCACCAGGACCCTGGCGGATGTCTGCGCCGACTCCAGCCGCTTGCCGTCAAGCCCCGACATTTCGATGTCCGCCCGGCGATTGATGATCGTTGTCGGGTAGGGGATATTGGACATGGCGGTGTCGGTGTTGACACCGCTCTCTTTTCGCTGGAAGACAGCGCCGTCTGTCGCGACAACGTCGCCTCCCTCAAACTCATAGGCAACCGATACCTGCTCCTGTCGGTTGGGATCAAACGTGAATACATAGCGGTTGAAGTCAATCCAGAAATAGCCGTCCGGACCACGTTCGTACAGCGACCGCAGCAACTGGAAGTAGTTGTCGTAGAGGTGGTGGGTAGTAGGCTTGAAGAAAATCTCAGCCTGTGGTTTCTTGGCGATCTGGTTGAAATGTTTCCAGCTCAACTGCTTGAATTCGAACGAAAACTCCTCGTGCAATTTTAAGTCGAAATCATCTCCAATCCGGATGAGACAGGTCTCAAACTCCTCGTCCACCACGCTGTCCCGCGCGATTGTCAGAAGCGACTGCCGCTCGACATGGCAGGGGATGTTGATCCTTGCATGACCTTTCCCGATGAAAAGAGCCGTCGTGGGACGATCATTGACGTATCGCAACAGATGGATTGTCCCTTCGGTGAAAGTGAATGTCGCTGCGTCTTTCTCGTAGACAAAGTCCTTTATCGTCCCCAGCTCTCCCGTGTGGTTGAGAAGGTCCTGGTCAAGTACAGAATAGTCTCCCCTGAGTTTCTTTGCGAAGTCTGACTCGGCCGCAGCGGGGAGTGTCCCGAGCGCGAGTATCAGGAGAGTTGATGTAATTAGCGATGCTCTCATCCTGTTCCCTTTCCCTGGTATTTTCTTTCTCAACAGACGACTAAAACAGAGATTTGTTGTGTCTCTTGTCCCGTTGCTCTTCCTGGGAGATGAGACACTTCATGAGATCACAGTAGCTCGTGGCTCGGAAAGTGTCAACCATATTTCGTGTAGACGGCGCCTGTCGATTCAGGAGGACGGTCGCTGTCGCCACAGTGCCACCATGCCATTGACGACGCTCAGCAGATGGCGGTATTTCCTGTCGGTGTCCGGCCGCGCCTCGATGAAGCGGTACCCCGGATGCCCACGCCAGATTCCTGTGATGGCTTTCTCTATCGCCAGCACGTCCTCGATTGACTCGTTGCGAATCGCGTCCATGCGGTAATACCTCTCGCCCAGCGCTGCCGAACTGCCAAGCTGGACCACGGCGCTGTAACGACGGTACTCCTTCTCTATAGTCGTTCCCATGACAGTCATTGTCTCGGGATGGAACGCGAAGGCGTCGGCCGTCCCGCGGTCGGTGATAAACGGCCTTTCCCCCGCCCGGCGTTCCTGCCTCACCTGGCGACGATATATCTCACGGTGAAATCCGCCCCAGTCCTTTCGATAGCCCGGGTTCTCTTCGAGCAGCCGCCGCGCCACTTCATCGAAGAACAGGAACGCGTCAAGCACCAGCTCCCCCTTCAGGCGCTGGAGAAACTCGGTCTTACCTGAGGCGGGCGCGCCGGTTATGACAATCCTGGGTACTTGTAATGGAGCCGCGTTCACTGCCCGATCAATCTACCGTCGTCGGGGTCGTCTGTCAACTGGCCCGGGAAAATAGGCAAAGGCCGGATGAAGGTGGAATTCGATTCGGAGCATGTTGTAAGCAGTCTGGTCCCCTGGTGCTTCAGTAAGCCGTTGAATTCGTATCTGTTAAGCAGCCACATAGCAGTTTTGGCCATATTTTACCTTGACAGTGTTCCGTCCCGCCCGTATCATCTTCTTGTGAAGCATTTCACATAGGTTCTCGGCTTTTGCCGGGCATTTCGGGGAATCTGAATGATGGCAGACCTGAACGCAGAAACAAGAAACAGGATTTCGGAGTCGACGATTCGCCGTCTTTCTCTGTATTTCCGTGCCTTGTCTTTTCTTGAGGGGGACGAGCATGAAACCGTCTCGTCAAAGGAGCTGGCCAAAAGTGAAAAGCTGACTCCGGCGCAGGTGCGAAAGGACCTGTCGTTCTTCGGGTCGTTCGGGACGAGAGGATTGGGTTACCCGGTAACGGAACTCAGGGACAAGATCGCGCGTATCTTAGGTATTGACAGAGTCTGGCGCGTGGCGCTGATCGGCGTCGGGAATATCGGTTCGGCCCTGGTGAGCTACAAGGAGTTCATCAAACAGGGCTTTCATATCGTCAAGTTGTTTGACAACGATCAGCGCAAGATCGGATCGAACCATAAGGGAATAATCGTATCCGACATCAAGGACCTGGTCAAAGAACTGAAGGATGACAGTATAGAAATAGTCGTGATCGCGGTTCCGGCCACAGTGGCCCAGTATCTTGTCGACGACGTCGTCAAGGCCGGCGTAAAGGCAATACTGAATTTCGCGCCGCTGAATCTGCGTGTTCCGGATGACGTTCATGTCCGCAATGAAAATATGGCCATGGAACTGGAGTACCTGTCGTTTGCAATGGTGAACGACCACCCTCCACGACGGCCGAAATGAAAGCTTGCCCTCTGTCTCAGGGACGGGATGGGGGATGCCTCTTAATTCGCGTCCCAATGCCTAAGGGGAGACGGCCCGCATTTGTGGGCCGTCTCGTTATTAGGTGCGCCCGGCAGGCCGCTATCGCCAGTCTTCACGGGTTCATCTTGACATAACGCCGCTGACGTGTAGATTGTGGGAAAAGTGACCGATAGGAGAGGCATGACTGTAACAAAACTCTGTTTCGTTCTTCTGCTCTGCCTGGCGGCAGGGACATCCGCCGGCGAGGATTCACTCGAGGTCTACCTCCGCACGGGCGGCACGCAGTTGGTTCGCCAACAGTACGAGGACGCCCTAGCGAACTTCACGAACGCCCTGCGGCTTGATCCGGATAACTTCATCGCGGTCAAGAGCCTGGGGCTGATCCATTCCCACATGGGTCGCTCAAAACAGGCGAAGACCTTTTTGGAGAAGGCACACGAGATGAATCCCGCTGACGCTAACGTCTGCAACAACCTGGGTACGGTCCTGACCAATTTGGGCCGGTCCGGTGAAGCAATAGAATACTACGAGAAAGCCGTGGGGCTCGATACATCCAACGCCGTCTTTCTCACCAACCTGGGCCAGGCTTACTCCAGGATCGGACGCATCGGCAAAGCCCTGCCGCTACTTCGACGGTCGCTTGAGATTGAGAGCAGCGGCGTCACGGCGTTCTCGATGGGAAGCTGCTTTGCCACCTTGCAGAACCACGACAGCGCCGAGTTCTATTTTCAGAAAGCGGCCGACGAGGGGATCAACACTGCGGCGCTGTTCTACTTCCTCGGCACTGTCAGGAATCGACTAGGGAAAACCAGCGAGGCCCGGGCGGACTACGAGCGAGCCATAAAACTCGACCCCGACCACAAGGAGTGTCTCCAGGCGCTGGGCATGCTCCACCTTTCCGAAGACCGGTTTCGCGAAGCTGCTAAGCAGTTCGCGCGGGCAGTATACCTTGACAGCACTTTCTACCCCGCCTGGATAGGCCTGGGCGCTTCCTATTCGTTTAATCAGGAGCCGGCCAGGTCCGACAGCATACTGCAGCGGCTGTTAAGTATTGATTCCACTCTCGGTTTCCGGATGGTCGATTTCATAGCCGAGGAGAGTCTCAAGCGCAAGCAGGACGGGCGCTGAAGACTCCCCGACGCTCCTCCAACGACATCGGAATTCGCGACGTGGCCGCAGCCAAATGCTGTGGATATGGCCGGGCAATCTGACTGCTTATCTGGTATCCTCAGACAGTGCCAACCTATTGGCCGCGCCCCATAGTTACCCGAGGCAGTCCAAACTATCGTGGTCATGCCATCAGCCCCTATGTCGCTGAATGTAACCAAGTTGCGCTACGGCACGGGATTTGATCGCCATGGGTGAAACAGTTGTGACCGAAAGGAGTGCAGATGTCAATACGATTCCATTTCGCCTGTGTGCTCACCGGCCTGCTGGTAGTGGGTGGCGTGAATGCCGGTGACAAAAACGTGGATGAGCAACTGGACAAGAAGGAAATCCAGCAGGATAAGAGGGAGCTGGTGTCCACCAGTACGACTGTCAAGGAACTGTCTCATGCCATCAACCTGTGGCATGATGCCAACCTGAAGGGAGACCGGGCGAAGATTCGCAAGTACGAAGACAAGCTGTACAACATCATGAGAGACGACATCGGTTCCACGGCAACGGTGGTCAAACGGTATGAGACTGAAGCCTCGCGGTCAGCCCGCGAATTTGAGTGTGGTGACCGCAATTGGAGCGAGCGAACAGACGACCACGTCGACTTGAGAGATGACCGCCGGGACCTCCAGAAGGCCAGGGGGCTTCTCAAGACCAAGCAACGGTTGGTGTCGTCCTTCGTCAAGAGCCCGGCCTTCAGCAGCAAGTATCGGCTGCTCGGCGACTACGTGGATATCCTAAGGCAGGAACAGGGATTGACCCGGATCGAGTTGGCTGAAGATGTTTCAGAGTTCCGAGAAGATCGCTGAGGGCGTCATAGTCTGAGTCATTTCCCTGAGGAGCCCACGCGTTATCCTGTACAGAACGCCGCCGCTGAGAAGCGGCGGCGTTTTCTTGTCAGCGGTTGCATGCTCCGCGCTGTCTGCACTGCTTACGGACGGATGCTGCATCCTGCTTCTTATGCGAACGACTTTCGGCCCGGGCGTACGCTCAACTGTCAG
>JAGLXI010000109.1 GCA_023132995.1 Candidatus Zixiibacteriota bacterium
GTCGAGTCACCCCACCTCTCAGAGGAAAACAAAAGTACTCTCAAAAAACAGCACCAATCACTTGACCCATTCAAACTCAGACGACAAATTGATAGACAACTGAAAGCCATCTTCAAACTGGTCTCGGTAACCTCTAATGTGAGGAAACGTATCTGACCGCCACTATACCTTCGGTAACATTCTTCAATGAGGCAACGCGTGGGGAGAGAACGGCTCCGGATCGCCAAGCCCATAATACAAGTCACACTTTATCAGCGCTTGACACTCGTTTTTGACGTTGCATCGGGCCGGGCCGCATTCTATCTTTCGGTGGCCCAATGGAATAAGAGTAAGCAGACGTCCGAAATGAGGTAACCTGCTCATGGTGGCAGATGAGTCAGACAATGACCGGACGAGATCGTTCGTAGCCCTCACAGCTGGCGCCAATGTCTCGCATTACAAGATCATCGAGAAGATCGGCGCCGGTGGCATGGGTGAGGTGTACCTGGCAGAGGATACAAAGCTCAATCGCAGAGTCGCCCTCAAGTTCCTGCCGTTGCATCTGTGCCAGGATGATGACTGCCGCGCGCGGTTCACCAGGGAAGCACAAGCGGCCGCAGGTCTGGATCACCCGAATATTGCCAGCATTCATGAAGTGGGCGAGTACAACGGTCGTCCTTTCTTTTCCATGCAGGTTGTCGAAGGCCAGTCCCTGCGGGAAGTGATTGCGGCGAAAGACGTGCCGACTGAGAGGATTCTGGAAATTGCCATACAGGTGTGCGAGGGACTTCAGGCAGCACACGACAAAGGGATCGTCCATCGTGACATCAAGCCCTCGAATATTCTGGTCGACGGCCATGGACGAGTTCGGATTGTTGATTTTGGCCTGGCATCCGTTGTGGGAACAGACCAGCTTACTAAGACCGGCTCAACGCTTGGTACGATCGGCTATATGTCACCGGAGCAGGTACGAGGAGAGGAGATTGATCACCGCACCGATTTGTTCTCTCTGGGAGTGGTTCTATACGAGCTAATCACCAAGCATAATCCATTCAAGCGCGATAGTGAGGCTGCAACGTTGAAAGCAGTGAACGATGATCTTCCGAATCCTCTGGCTCGTTTCAAGTCAGGTCTTCCGGACGGACTACAGTCAATTGTTGACAAAGCATTGGAGAAAGACGCCAACACGCGCTACCAGCATGCAGACGGGATTTTGTCTGACCTGATACGTCTCAAGCGGTCTCTTGATTCCGGGCAATCGATCGTGTCTGCTACGTCGCCGGTACACCGGTCTATGCGGACATGGTTGATTGCAGTCATATTGGCGGCAGCCGTTGCGGTTATCGCACTGATCGTGACGAAACCCTGGATCACCGAAACTGCCTCTGATGAACCGGACAAGATTATGCTGGCTGTTCTGCCGTTTGAGAACCTGGGTGATCCTGAGGATGAGTATTTCGCGGTTGGGATAACGGATGAGATTACGGCCAGACTTGCCAAAGTACTGGGTATCGGTGTCATTGCACGCACAAGCTCCATGCGCTACAAAGCGACTGATAAATCCATACAGCAGATCGGCGATGAACTTGGAGTTGAATATGTTCTTGAAGGTACGGTTCGCTGGCAGGCTGGAGATCGGACAAGTAGCCAGGTGCGGGTGACGCCGCAGTTGATTCGTGTGGCCGATGAATCACATGTATGGGCCGAAATCTACGATGGACTGCTGACGGAGGTGTTCACAGTGCAGGGCGACATCGCTGCTAAAGTCGTCTCTGCCCTGGACGTAACGCTGATAGAACGCGAACGAGAGATGCTGCGGGAAGCCCCAACCGACAACCTGGAAGCGTACGATTACTATCTTCGGGGACGGGAGTACTGGCATCGGTTTGACCGTGAGCTGGACCTCATGGAGGGTTTGGCGGTTCTCGAGCAAGCGGTGAAACTCGATACAACCTATGCGAACGCCTATACCGATATTTCGTGCATACATAGCTTCCTTTATTGGGGCGGCTACGATATTTCAGACGAGCGTCTTGAATTGGCGTGGCGGGCAGCAACAAAGGCCAGAGAGTATGATTCATTGGACTCATATTCCCATTTAGCGTTGGGTTATTACTATTACTACGGGAGCCGTGATTACGAACGAGCGCTTGAGCACTTTGAACGTGCGCTTGAAGGGTCGCCGAACAGTGCGGATATATGGGCTGGCATTGGCTACGTCAAGCGCCGCATGGGGTTATGGGAAGAGTCGCTCGACGCACAGAAAACTGCAATGAAATTGGATCCCTTGTCCACCACGATTCGTCAGGATGTCGTTTCTACGACCCGGTACATGAGACGATATACCGAGGCTCTTGACATTGTAGAACGTGGTTTGGCGCTATTTCCTCACCATTCAGAGCTACTTTACCAGAAGACGATGGTACACCTTACAGGTGAGGCTGATCCGGTACCGGCCCTGAATGCCTTGAATGAGTTACCCCTTGACCAGGGTAATCAGTACAAGATCGGACGGGCGCGTTACGACGCACATGTGTACTTACGCGACTATGATTCGGCACTTTCCGCCGCACTCGATATCAGGATGGCAAGCTCATATCCAACCGATACGGCTAGCTACTATAATGCAATAGGTCAGGTCTACCAGTTGCTGGGTAAGAATGAAAAAAGTAGAATATGGCTGGATTCGGCCCGAGTGTATATCCGCTCACTCCATGACAGGGGTTTTCTCAAAATCGGATGGTTACCGCCGGGGCTTGGGCCGGTGCTGGCCAGGCTTGGGCGACACGAAGAGGCAATCAAGGCCGCTCGGGAAGAAGCCGCAACCATCTCCCTATCAGTCGATGCGCTTGTTGGGACCAATTGTTTAACGAACCTTGCCCGCACCTATGCAATAATCGGTCAGTATGACGCAGCTATTGATATTATTGATACCCTGCTTTCGGTACCGGCTGATATCAGCGTACAAGTACTGCGTCACCATCCTGATTGGGACCCCCTCCGCGACCACCCGCGCTTCCAGGCGTTGATCGCGAAATATGAGAAGGAACATGGAACCTGAGGACGACAAAACCCAAACCCACGTAGCCTTAACTAAGAGCACTGAAGTGGCGCACTACAAGATCATCGAGAAGATCGGTGCCGGTGGCATGGGCGAGGTCTTTCTGGCTGAGGATACCAAGCTGAAGCGCCAGGTCGCTCTCAAGTTCCTGCCGTTGCATCTGTGCCAGGACGAGGAATGCCGCGCGCGTTTCAAGCGCGAGGCCGTTCGATAGATATTGCTCGCATTCTGAGAGGAGCCTGGTCTGCGGTGGTCGTGTTGCAGCAGGGTGTGGTCAGGTACTGCCGTTTATCGCGTGTGCCACAAACAACTTGCGGCCATGACTACTGCAGCTTAGTTTGTGTCGTTCAATAACAAATTGCAGACAACGCAAAAAAGTCCTGCGAGGAGGTTTTTCATGATTCCAAGACGCTTTTTGCTCCCGGCAATGCTGCTGTGCCTGATTCTCGCCAACGGTCTTTCTTGGGCCGATGAGGGCATGTGGCCGCTCTATGATCTTCACAAGCTTCCCTTCGACAGCCTTAAGGCCCGGGGCCTGACGCTGGAGCCGGATCAGATATACAATCCGCAAGGCGGCGGTATCTGCGACGCTATTGTCAGGATTGGCGCCACCGGCTCGTTTGTATCGACCGAAGGTCTGATAATCACGAATCACCATGTCGCCCACGGCGCCGTTCAGAAACAGAGCACAGTCGAACAGAACCTGATCACCGACGGGTTCTATGCAGCCACCCCCGATGAAGAGATACCGGCGATCGGGTACAATACCTACGTTACCCTGGCAATGAATGACATGACCGAGCGAGTACTGGGCGCGCTGGATGAGTCCATGACTGCGTTTGAACGTTACCAGGCAATCGACAAGATCACCAAGGAGATCATCAAGGAAGCCGAAGACGGCCGGGATGTCAAATGCCGGCTGGCGAAGATGTTCGGCGGGAAGCAGTATGTTCTGTACACACAGTTCAAGATTCGGGACGTCCGCATCGTGTATGTTCCACCGGCTTCGATCGGCGTGTATGGCGGCGATATCGACAACTGGATGTAGCCACGCCACACGGGGGATTTCTCCTTCTTGCGCGCCTACGTAGCCCCGGACGGCAGTTCCGCCGAGTACGCCGAGGAAAATGTCCCGTACCAGTCAAAGACGTTCCTGCCTGTTTCCTCGGCCGGTGTCACCGAAGGCGATTTCGCGATGATAATCGGATTCCCCGGCCGTACCAGCCGGTATGCCAGTTCGTACTATATCGATGATCTCGTCAATTACCATTACCCCAACTGGGTCCGCATATTCGAGGACGCACTTGAGTTGATCGAACAGGCCGGGGCGAGGGATTCATCCGTCGCCATACGGCTGGCGTCGATGGATGCCGGGATAAACAATGGTCTGAAAAACAGCTATGGGATGCTGGAAGGGTTTACAAAAACCGGCCTTCTGCAAAGGAAGATCGAGGATGAGAAGCTCCTGGCCGAGTTCATAAATGCGGATACCGATCTGATGAAAAAGTACGTGGGTGTCCTTCCTGCTCTGGACAGCCTCTATCAGGAGCAACGCAAGACGCGTGACATGGACTTCGTGCTCGGCTCGCTTGGATGGGCCGACTACCTCAGCATGGCTAACGGTATCTACAAGTGGGCCGTGGAGCGGGAAAAGGACGACATGGAACGGGAACGGGGATATCAGGACCGCGACTCCGTCTCAACCAGGGAATGGCTCGAGGACGCCCAGGTTAACCTGGTGCCTTCGTTCGACAAAGACATTCTGAAGTACTTCATCAAAAAGGCCTTTGACCTTCCTCAGGGGCAGAAGATACAGGCTATTGAGAACGTTTTCGCCGAGAAGGAGGGCGCACAGAGAGAAGCCTATCTCGATGAATACATTGACAACCTGTACGGCGGGACTGCTATCGGTGATCTTGACCAGCGCATGAAGATGTTCGGTATGAGCAAGAATGAACTGGAGGAATTGGGAGATCCGTTCATTGATCTGGCTGTCGCACTCAAACCCCAACGCGATGAATTCATCATATGCCGCAAGGAGTTCTCCGGCGCATCCACCAGGCTGGAACCCAGGCTGATTGCCGCCTATGCCGAATGGAAAGGGGACGAGCTGTACCCGGACGCCAACGGCACCATGCGCTTCAATTATGGCTCAGTAAAGAGTTATTCGCCCCGTGATGCCGTGCGTTATAGCTACCTGACCAGCTTGAATGGCGTGATGGAAAAGGAGACGGGCGAGGACCCGTTCATCATCCCCGCGGAACTCAAGCGGGCGTACGCCGAGCAGGATTTCGGTCCCTATGAGGACCCTGCAATAGGCGACGTTCCGGTCAATTTCCTGACTACCAACGACGGCACCGGCGGTAATTCCGGCAGCCCGATAATAAACGGCAGGGGTGAGTTGATCGGTTTGGATTTCGACTGCAATTATGAATCTGTCGCCGCCGACTACCTGTACAATCCAGAGCTGGCCCGGTCAATTGTGGTCGATATCCGGTACGTGCTGTTTGTGATAGACAAAGTCTACCATTTGGAGGCGCTGCTGAACGAATTGACGATCCACTAAAGGCTGTCATGACGTCATATTGAGGCCTGACTGATCCGAGACCGTGCCTGGCGCCAGCAGTGCGGCCCGCCTAAACGCCTATTGCAGTAAGACTTGGCCTCGCGCCCGCCACGCGAGATTCCTGGCGATATGGCGGAGCCGCAATCGGCGATACGCCGTCTAGTAAGGATTGAGATTTCTGCTGCCAAGGCGAGGTTGGACAGGCTTCGATTCCCTCGGAGCTCGCTGCGACAGCAACGTCCCTAAAAAACCCGTAATTACTTGATAAACAAGCATTTTCAGCTTGACAGAATCCTACGAAAAGCTTACTTTACATAAAGAATAGAGGATACTGCACCCGACGAGTATATTACACACCAAACAAAGGCACAGGCCACCGGGTGCAGACGGATCGCCGGTCGGGGATTTTGTCCTGACTGGGGAGATTTTGAGACTGGCGATTCCTTGGGACGAATTAGGTAAGAGCGCGTTTCGATTGCAGTCGGTTCTCTGTTGATTCCCCCAAGGACTTGCCGGGCAGACCGTGTGATGCAATATACATGCATACATTTTCCCCGATTTGCACCGGGGTTGCCAATGAAGATGAACAATACCTACCTACATACCCGGGAGAGGGTCTCATGATATCAGGTAATCGCCCAAGGACCAAACAAAGCACATTGCGATTCATTACACTGACAGCATTGTGTCTGGCATTTTGCGGACTGGTGTTCGGCGCGCAACTGAACGCCGCCACGGTGTCCGCCACTATATACACGAATGCCCCGGATTATGCCCCGGGTGATTCGGTCGTTATTGCCGGTTCAGGGTTCTGGGGTGGTGAAACCGTCACCGTTCAGATAACCCCCACCGACGGCATACCCACGAGTGGCGAAGCCTACGATCCGTGGGACATTGTCGCCGAGAGCAACGGTGATTTCGAAACCTACTGGATCGTTCCCGAGGATGCCGTGGACAGAGAGATGCTGGTTGAGGCCACCGGTCAGAGTTCCGGTCTCTATGCCACCACGACATTCACCGACTGCAACACTCGACTACAGATCACCTCGATCCCCGCTTCGGTTCCGACCGGCCAGAGCTTCCAGGTTACGGCGCTCCTGGAGCAGCGGTGCGGAGGCAATACCTTCGCTCCCCTGGCGGGAAGAACGGTTCTGTTCTTTCTTACCGAGCAGAACTGTGGCGTTGACGTCGGCCAGAATCCCGATGAAACCGGTGTTACCAACGCCAGCGGCGAGGCAACCGTAACCCTGACCGCTCCCGCGTATGATTTCGGTGTACGGGCCAAGTTCCTCGGTGAGGAAAAGCCTGACCCCTGTCCCGATCCCGGCAACAACGCCTGCAATCCTAATGATCCCGATCCGAAAATACGGTGTGTCAAGTTGTCCGCCAGCAATGCCTGCGAGCTGGTCGGTTCCGAACCCTCGTGCGAGTTGAGCATCACCTGCCCGGCCGATGTCACAATCGAGTGCGACGAGTCCACGGATCCTGCCAATACCGGTACGGCGACTTATACCGGCAGTTGCCCGCCCATCAACCTTACCTATTCTGACAATACCACGCCGGGTTCCTGCGCCCATGAGTATACAATTGCGCGCACCTGGACGGCGACCGACGCGCAGAGCAACAGCGCCCAGTGTATTCAGACAATAACGGTAGAGGACAACACCGCGCCTCAGATTACCTGCCCGGCCGATGTATCGGTGCAGTGCCCGGCCGACGTTCCGGCAGTTGATGTAATGCAGATTCAGGCAAATGACAACTGTGACCCGAGCCCGGTGGTGGTGCACATAGGTGATGTCTCCGACGGTCAGACCTGTCCGGAGACTATCACGCGGACCTATCGCGCAACGGATGATTGCGGCAACTGGGCCGAGTGCACTCAGACTATCACGGTTGATGACACGCAGGACCCGACGTTCGATCAGACCTGTCCCACGGATGTGACGGTTGAATGCGACAACGTCCCAACAGCCCCGACCCTGACGGCCTCTGACAACTGCGATCCTGCTCCGGTGGTGACGTACGGCGAGCAGACGACGGCCGGTTCATGTGATCAGGAGTACATACTGACTCGCACCTGGACAGCTACCGACGACTGTGGTAATTCGACGGTCTGCACTCAGGTCATAACTGTAGAAGACAACACCGCCCCTCAGGTCACGTGTCCCGCCGATGTATCGATACAGTGCGCAACTGACGTTCCTGCCGCCGACGTGGGACAGGTTCAGGCAGACGACAACTGTGACCCGAGCCCGGTGGTCGTACATATAGGTGATGTTTCGGACGGTCAGACTTGTCCAGAGACTATCACTCGCACCTATCGCGCGACGGATGACTGCGGCAACTGGGCCGAGTGCACGCAGACTATCACGGTTGATGACACGCAGGACCCGACGTTCGATCAGACCTGTCCCACGGACGTGACGGTTGAATGCGACAACGTCCCGACAGCCCCAACCTTGACTGCCTCTGACAACTGCGATCCTGCTCCGGTGGTGACGTACGGAGAGCAGACGACGGCTGGTTCATGTGATCAGGAATATGTGCTTACGCGCACATGGACGGCGACCGACGACTGTGGCAATTCATCAGTCTGTACTCAGGTCATAACGGTTCAGGACAACACAGCGCCAACGTTCGATCAGACCTGTCCCACGGACGTAACGGTCGAATGTGACGCCATTCCGACAGCCCC
>JAGLXI010000011.1 GCA_023132995.1 Candidatus Zixiibacteriota bacterium
GGTGAGATGGCCTACGGTGCGGGCGTTGTCGCGGCCGAGAAATATGGCGCTGCCGAACTGGTGGACCCACGTCCGTATACAGTCAAGTCCATTACCAAGACGTTCGAAAAGTATCCTGAAATCGGAACTCTCCTGCCCGCCATGGGCTACGGCGCCAAGCAGGTCGCCGACCTCGAGACGACTATCAATCGAACAAAGTGCGACACCGTGATCGTCGCTACTCCGATCGATCTGACGCGACTGATAAAGATAAAGAAGCCGTCGGTGCGGGTAATGTACAGCCTGCAGGAAATCGGCACGCCTGACCTCATGTCCGTTCTCACGGATTTTGTGAAGGCCAGTTCCAGAAAACGAAGTACCAAGAAGGGTCGAAGCAAGTAGACGCTCCAGCGCGAGCGGTGGTGAGCCTCGTCTGATCCGTTGATCCGCCGTTCCGGGTGAAGACGGCCGAGAGCGAGAAGTCGGCGTTATGAATCGCAGGAAAACAGCGGTTGTGGCCCTTGGGGGCAACGCGATAACGAGTCCCGAGCGGGAGGACACGATTGCCAACCAGTTCGCCAACACGCGCAAGTCCCTTGACGGAGTTGTCGAGTTGGTGCTGGAGGGTTTCAACCTGGTTGTCACCCACGGCAACGGTCCCCAGGTGGGGAACGCGCTCCTTCGCATCGAACTCGCTCGCGGCAAAGCTCCCATTCTGCCGCTGGGTGTGTGTGTGGCCGATACCGAAGGCGGGATGGGCTACATGATCGAGCAGTCGCTCCAGAACCGTTTGCGCCGGGAAGGAATCAACCGCCCGGTGGTGACCATCATCACCCAGATGCTGGTCAAGGCGGACGATCCGGCCATAAACAACCCGACCAAGTTCATCGGTCAGTTCTACACCGAAGAGCAAGCTCGTAAGTTAGAAAGAGCCCGGGACTGGAAGATGAAGCAGGATGTTGACCGCGGCTGGCGGCGGGTGGTCCCATCGCCTATACCGTATCACACGGTGGAAGCGGATACGATCCGCAAGCTTGTGAATAGCGGTACTATCGTGATCGCGGGCGGGGGAGGCGGCATCCCGGTTTTCGTCGATGAGAATGGTGACTACGAGGGACTTGACGCCGTCATTGATAAGGATCATGCCTCGGCCGTGATTGCCTCTGAGACAGGTGCCGGGGTGCTGTCGATCCTGACCTCGGTGGACAGCGTTGCCGTCAACTTCGGCAAACCGGACCAGGAGAATCTGGGAACGGTCACCCTCTCAAAGATCAAGGGGTATCTGGGTGACGGGCATTTCCCGCCCGGTTCGATGGGACCCAAGATCGAGGCGGCGATCAGTTTCCTTGAGAGCGGCGGTGAGATGGTTACGATTACGTCGCTACAGAATGCCCGAAAGGCGGTTCATGGCGACGCCGGAACCAGGATAGTGCCGGATTGATTGAGGATGTGTAAGTTGTCGGACGAAGCGGTTGCAGCCATTCTCGGGAAGGGCCGCATCTACGATGTCGGCGGTGCGGTGCGGGATAGATTGCTGCAGAAGGTGGTAACATCGAAGGATCGCGACTACCTGGTCACCGGTGTTGACTACGATGACCTGACGCGAATCTTGAGAAAGCATGGGCGCGTGGACCTGGTCGGGCGCAGCTTCGGTGTTATCAAGTTCACTGAGCCTTCCGCCGACGGCCCAATCACGTTCGATATTACCTTGCCTCGCCGCGAGCATTCCACCGGGTGGGGCCACAAGGAGTTCGAGGTCTCCTTTGATCCCGGTTTGAGCGTGGAGGATGACCTCGTGCGGCGCGATTTTACCGTCAATGCCATGGCCATTGCTCTGGACAACGATGAACTCATCGACCCGCTGGGGGGGCAGGTTGATCTTGAAAACCACCTGCTGCGCATGGTGTATCCGGAGTCATTCGCAGACGACTCCCTGCGTATGCTCAGGGCGGTTCAATTCGCCGCTCGCTTCGATTTCAGTATCGAATCGAACACTTTTGAGGCCATGCGCGTTCATGCAAAGCTGATTGCCACTGTCTCGGCCGAGCGCATTTCCGAAGAGTTGAGCAAACTGCTCACGCTTGCCGAAAAGCCTTCAGACGGATTCCGCCTGATGCAGACCTCGGGGCTGCTCAAAGAAGTGTTGCCCGAACTGGAGCGATGTGTTGGTATTGAACAACCTGGTGGCTTTCACAAATATGACGTCTTTGAGCACTCAGTGCGGACGGTTGATGCCTGTCGGCCTGATCTCCGGCTGCGCCTGGCGGCGCTTCTTCACGATATTTGTAAACCTCAGGCCCGGCGACTGGTCGAGAACGGCGCTACCTTCTATGGACACGAGACCGCCGGCGCCAGGACGGCCCAGGACGTTCTTCAACGCTTGAGATATTCACACGATCTGGCGGCACAGGTGAGCACACTGGTGGCGCGCCACATGTTTACTACCGACGTGACCGATAAGGGACTGCGTCGCTTGGTCAAGCGGGTCGGGGCGGATCTCATATTCGATCTGCTTGACCTTCGGCGGGCCGACGTCGTGGCGCAGGGAATGGGTGGCACGACCGAGGATGTTGATCGCTTCGAGGCCGATATTCGCAGCGAGCTTTCCCGCAAACCGCCTTTCAAAGTCGCGGACCTGGCTATTGACGGCCACGAAGTGATGCGCCTTTTTCACCTTGAACCGGGGCCGATGGTAGGTGAAGTTCTCGATTACCTCCTCGAGCAGGTTCTTGACAATCCCGGTTACAATGTTCGGGAAAAATTGGAATCGCTGGCCCGGGTCTACCTGAAAAAGCAAAATTACGCAAGTGACGATAACAACCTTAGGGGAAACGAGCAATGAAGGTTCACGAGTATCAGGCCAAGGAACTCTTTGCCGAAGCCGGCATCCCGGTACCGCCCGGTGAGGTGGCTACCACGCCGGTCGAGGCATTCGAGATTGCATCCGGGATCAACCGGGCGGTGATGGTCAAGTCGCAGGTACACGTTGGCGGCCGTGGCAAGGCGGGGGGGATCAAATATGCCGAGAACGCCGAAGCCGCCAAGGTGCTGGCGCAGACTATCCTCGGAATGGACATCAAGGGACTGACGGTCAAGAAAGTGCTGGTGACGGCGGCCGAGGATATCGCTTCGGAATCATACGTCGGTATCATTCTTGACCGCGCCACCAAGCGCCCGGTCATCATGGTCTCACCGGCGGGTGGCGTAGATATTGAAGAGGTGGCCGCCAAGACGCCCGAGAAGATATTTAAGCTGGCCGTAGACCCGGTACTGGGATTAAAGGCGTATCAGGCGCGCGATCTGGCCTTTAAGCTGTACCGCGATATCGGGCAGGTGCGCCAGGCGGCCGACATTATCATGAAACTGTATGATGTCTTCTGGAAGATCGATGCCTCCCTGGTTGAGATCAACCCCCTTATTACCAACACAGCCTCCAAGGTTGTGGCTATCGATGCCAAGGTAAACATCGACGACAATGCGCTCTACCGCCAGAAGCAGGTCGAGGCGATGCGCGACCTCGATGCCGAGGAACCGTCGGAAGTCCAGGCACGCGATGCGGATCTGTCGTATGTGAAGCTCGACGGCAGTATCGGCTGCATGGTCAACGGCGCCGGGCTGGCTATGACCACTATGGATCTGGTCAAGCGATACGGCGGTGAGCCGGCCAATTTCCTGGACATCGGCGGTTCATCCAGCCCCGAGAAGGTCATCACGGCGCTCAAGATCATCCTGGGCGATCCCAATGTCCGGTCTGTTCTGATCAACATTTTCGGAGGTATAACTCGATGTGATGACGTGGCGACCGGCATTGTCAGGGCTTTCAAGGAGCTCAAGCCTACTATCCCGGCGGTCGTGCGGCTGACCGGCACCAACGAGAAGGAAGGGATCAGGATTCTCAAGTCGGTAAATCTGCCGTCGGCGGACACGCTTGACAACGTAGTCAAGAAGGCTATTGAACTGGCCGGAGAAGGCGCATAATCGGTGAGGTGACAAGAGATGTCGATATTCATAGACAAGAAGACGAAAGTTTTGGTTCAGGGCATAACGGGCCGCGACGGCTCTTTCCATGCCCAGCAGATGAAAAGCGCCGGCACCAAAGTGGTCGGCGGGGTTACTCCGGGCAAGGGGGGCGCCAGCGTAGGGGGGATACCGGTGTTCAACAGCATGGCCGAAGCAGTCAAGAAGACCGGCGCCAACACGTCGGTGATCTATGTGCCGCCGCCGTTTGCCGCGGACGCCATCTACGAAGCCGTAGGGGCGGGCATCAAGACGGTGGTGTGCGTTACCGAGGGCATCCCGGCCAACGACATGATGAAAGTCTATCCACACGTCACGAAGCACGGTGTGCGCCTGATCGGGCCCAACTGTCCCGGACTTATCTCGGTCGGTCAGTCCAAGGTCGGCATCATGCCGGCTACCATCGTCAAGAAGGGGAACGTAGGCGTCGTGTCACGCTCCGGTACTCTGACGTATGAGGCCATCTGGGCCCTGACACTGGCCGGAATGGGACAGACGACCTGCATCGGTATCGGGGGCGACCAGGTCATCGGCACCAATTTCATCGACTGCCTCAAGGCTTTCGAGGCTGACAAGTCCACCAAGGCGATTGTCATGATTGGTGAAATCGGCGGATCGGACGAAGAAGAGGCTGCGGCCTATATCAAGAAATATGTCACCAAGCCTGTGGTGGCCTTTATCGCCGGGCAGGCGGCTCCCCCGGGAAAGCGCATGGGGCACGCGGGAGCCATTATCTCCGGTGGCAGCGGCACCGCCGCGGAGAAAATTGCCGCGCTCAACAAGGTTGGTGTTCCTGTGGCCGGGTCACCGACCGAAATCCCTGACGTTCTCAAGGAGTTGATGAGCGGGACAAAGAAGAAGGCCAGTGGCAGGAAAACCCCGGCCGCGAAGAAGACCGTAACCCGGAAGAAAGCCTCCCCTAAGAAGAGCGCTGCCGTCGGGAAAACAACAGCGAGGGCCAGGGCAGCGAAACCTGCGTCCCGGACCAGGACCAAGACCAAAACAAAGAACAAGAAGACAGCGGCCAGGAAGAAGCAAAAATAGATATGCAGCGAACTCCCGGTGCAGAGCAACGTCCTTACCATTTGAGGAAGAGCCATGACTGAATCAAAAGCGGAGCAGAAGCCCGCTTCCGAGAAAAAGGGCAAGAGCAAGTACGACTACTCCAACGGGCCGCCACCGTTGAACATAAACCTGGCCTGGTGCAAGGCCTGCAATATCTGTATTGCTCTGTGCCCCGCGCAGGTTTTCGAGCCTGATCGGGATGGCAAACCGGTGCTGGCGCGCGGTGAGGATTGCAACCAGTGTGCGATTTGCTGGGTTCACTGCCCAGATTTCGCCATCACCTCGAACTACAAGTAGGTTAGGTAACAGTATGGTTGACACACAAAGAAAGTTGCTTCTGGGAAACCTGGCCTGTGTTCACGGCGCCATATACGCCGGGATGCGCTTCTTCGCAGGCTACCCGATCACCCCCTCGACGGAGGTGGCCGAAGGCTGTTCCCGCGAGTTGCCCAGGATTGGAGGCCGATTTATCCAGATGGAGGATGAAATCGGTTCCATCGGGGCCGTTGTGGGAGCCTCTGTTTCAGGTGTGAAGGCGATGACGGCAACCTCCGGACCCGGCTATTCACTCATGGTGGAGAATATCGGTTATGCCTACATGACCGAGACGCCATGCGTGATTATCAATGTCCAGCGCGGGGGGCCTTCCACCGGACTGCCGACAAAGGGCAGTCAGTCCGATACGATGCAGGCAAGATGGGGCCCGCACGGTGACTATACCGCCATTGCGGTGGCGCCGTCCACGGTGGGCGATACCGTCACTGAGACCATTCGCGCCTTCAACCTGGCCGAGCGCTTTCGAACGCCGGTGACGATCCTGCTCGATGAGGTGATCAGCCACCAGCGCGAGATGATCTCGCTACCCAAGCCGGGTGAGCACCAGGTTGTGGACCGGGTCAAACCGACCGCCTCGCCGGAGGAGTTTGAACCGTTCGCCCACACCGCTGGCGGTGTCTCGCCCATGCCCGCGTACGGCGAAGGATATCGGTACGTCATAACCGGTTTGACGCATGATGCGATGGGGTTTACCACCAATCGCCCGGACGAGATCAAACTGAAGCTGGACAAACTGCGAAACAAGATTCTCAACTTCAAAAGCGAGATCACCAAGCTTCGTATCGAAATGATGGATGACGCTGAGATCGCCTTCGTGTCATACGGCTCGGTATCGCGGGCGGTTCTGCTGGCTGTGGCCCTGGCCAGAAAAGCCGGGGTAAAGGTGGGCATGATCCAGCTCTACACTGTCTGGCCCTTCCCGGACGAAGAACTACGTGACTACCTGGTCGGGTGCCACAAGGTGATCGTTCCGGAGCTGAACATGGGCCAGGTCGTTCGTGAGGTGGGGCGCATCCTGCCGCCCGACACCGAGATACACTCCCTGCTGCGCTACGACGGCGAAATCCTGACGCCGATGCAACTGCTTGAGAAGCTGGAAGAGGTGATGTAATGACTACTGCCGAAAAAACGAAAGCCGCTCCCAGGCAGCGGTCGGACGTGATTCTCAACTACCTGCGACCGAAAAAGAAGTTCCCGAACGTCTGGTGCGCCGGTTGCGGAAACGGCATCGTAATGAGCGCCATCGTGCGCGCTATTGACAAGTTGGCCCTGTCCAAGGACGAGGTAGCCATGGTGTCCGGTATCGGGTGCAGCAGCCGCATGCCCATCTATCTCGACTTCAACGCCCTCCACACTACCCACGGGCGGGCGCTGCCCTTTGCCACGGGAATCAAGTTCGCGCAACCACACATGAAGGTTATCGTGATTACCGGCGACGGTGATGCCCTGGCGATCGGCGGCAACCATTTCATCCATGCCTGCCGGCGCAACATCGATATAACGGCCATCTTGGTCAACAACTACATCTACGGAATGACCGGCGGGCAGGGTTCTCCCACGACGCCCACGGCCGCCTTCTCGACAACGACCCCATACGGCAATGCCGAGAAACACTTCGACCCGTGCAAGCTGGCCGAGGCCGCCGGGGCTTCGTATGTCGCCCGCGCTACGGTCTACCACGCGCCTCAGCTTGAGAAGGCTATCATGCAGGCGGTTGACCATCGAGGCTTCTCACTGGTGGAGGTGATATCAAACTGCCACACATACTTCGGGCGGCTCAACCGGCTCGGAGATGCCGTCTCGATGCTGAAAGAGTACAAGGAGAAGTCCGTGACCGTCGCCCGGGCCAAAAGAATGAGCCCGGAGGAACTGAAGGACAAGCATGTCATCGGTACCCTCTACGAGGACGACAAAACCGAATTCTGTGACGAGTATCAGAAAATAGTGGATGCTCAGATGGGAGAGAAGTAGCCATGGAGCACAAGTTGCTTGATCGAATCGAAATCCCCCATGACCGCTTCGAAATCCGTCTCTCCGGTTCGGGCGGCCAGGGCATGATCTTAGGTTCTGTCATGCTCGCCGAAGCGATCGGTACTGACTACACCAAGAGAGTGATTCAGACTCAGTCGTATGGTCCCGAGGCTCGCGGAGGCGCATCCAAGTCCGACGTCGTGATCTCGTCCAACGAGATCTACTATCCCAAGGCGATGCAGTTGGACATGCTTTTGACCATGACCCAGGAGTCTCTTGACAGGTACTATGGCGACCTCCACAAGGAGGGTGTGCTTATCGTTGACAGCGGTCTGGTCACCCGGATTCCCACCGACAACTACTATGGTCTTCCTTTCACCCGGTTGGCACGCGAGGAGGCCGGTCACGTCATGGTGGCCAACGTGGTGGCTCTGGGAGCCATTGCCGCCTTTACCGGCATTGTTCCCAGGGAGAACCTGATTGAGGCGGTTCTTAGCCACGCCCCGCGTGGTACCGAGGACAAGAACAGAGCTGCGGTCGAGATCGGGTACCGCGAAGCCATGAAAATTGCGAAAAAGGAATAGGAGTCGATCAGATTGAAGCGGGGGACAGGTTGAGCCAGACGCTGTTGATCATCAAGCCGGATGCGACTGATCGTCGGTTTATCGGTCGCATAATCGATCGCCTGGAGAAGGCGCGCTTTCAAGTTGTCCAGATGCGTATGCTTCGGTTGACGAGTGCCGAGGCACGCCGGTTCTACGCCGTGCATGAGGGAAAACCGTTTCTGGACGACCTGGTTGAATTCATGGTGTCGGGACGAGTGGTCCCGATGGTATTGGAAAAAGAGAACGCCGTGGCCGATCTTCGCGATCTGATCGGTGCTACCGATCCGGCCCGCGCGGCTTGTGGGACTATTCGTCAGGAGATCGCTCTCGACGTCCAGCGCAATTCGGTTCATGCCTCCGATTCTGACGAAAACGCTGCCATTGAGATTGCTTTCTTCTTCAGCGACTAACCGCAGTTTGCAGACGTCCGGTCGCCTCCGGCCGATCTATCCCAAGCGCGAGGGCCGTGTGACTTGGCAGGTTCTATCGGTGGACGCGTCGGTGAACATTCTGAGGGGTTCTCATCGGAAGGCAGGGATTCATGGGAATTGATATAGCCTACAATGGATCAAGCATCCATCTTCCCATTCAGTCCCGGGTAACTGTCGATCACTTCTCGTCCTTATCGACCGGTCAGACATGCGACTTCAACCAGTTCGCCGCTGCCTTCGCCGGGTCCGGTGGGCATGCCTTTCTGTCCGAGAAAACACCGCTGATCATTGTCAACGACGCTTACCGTGAGACCCCGACCGAGGTGATCCTCTCATGGCTCAATCGCCTCGACGGACAGTTGCTGGACAGGGTCTCCATCCTGGTCGCCACAGGTACGCATCAGTCTCCCACGGACAAGCAATATAAGCAGATTCTCGGCGAGTTTCTGCCGCGCGTTGGGGATCGGCTGTCGGCTCATAACGCCAGGGACGGTTCCTCGATGGTCTCACTCGGTGTCGACAGCCTGGGCGGAAACGTCCGGCTCAACCGGGCGATAGTCGAGCAGGAGCGGCTGCTGGTCATCGGGTCCGTGGAGCCGCACTACTTCGCCGGTTTCACCGGGGGCCGCAAGTCGATCTTCCCAGGTCTTGCCGACTTGGCCACGATTGAACGCAACCACAATCTGGCCAACTCCCTTGAGGCGGCGCCCCTGAGACTGAGCGGCAACCCGGTGGCCGAACATCTGGAGAGTCTCATGAGCACGCTTAAGCCAGAGAGGTTCTTCGGCGTTCAGGTTGTCCGCGACGTCGAGAGTCCTATCGCGGCGGTGTTCTGCGGCCGGTTGGATGTCGCCTTCGCTGAGGCCGTGCAAAGGGCCGAGGCTGTTTTTGCCCGTCGCGTGAAGGAGCCCTACGACATCGTGATCTGCGAGGTTCTCCCGCCGCTTGACAGGAACCTGTACCAGGTTCAGAAGGCGCTGGAGAACTGCCAGTACGCCGTCAGAGATGGAGGACTGATAGTTCTTGTCTCCTGCTGCCGGGAAGGGATCGGATCGCCGTATTTCTTTGACCTGGCCGCTCGATGGGATGCCGACAAGAACGCCGCCGCCGACGGGCAGCTTCATTTCGGTTCGCACAAGCTTTCCAGGGTCAACGCCATCGGTCGTCGGATCAGGGTCTGCCTGCACAGCAGCCTTCCCGACGAGGTTGTCCGCCGTGTGTTCTACGAACCGCTTGACATAGTGGAGGAATTGCTATACATAGACGAGAGCGTCGGCCCGGATATAAAGATTGCCGTCGCTCATGACGCCGGGAATATCGTATTGACTGAATAAATCGTAGCAACTCACTGAGAGTCTGGAGGATTGAATGAACAAGAAAATTGCTGTCGTCGGTGCCGGTAACGTCGGCGCTTCCTGTGCCATGTATCTGGCCGAGGCCAATTTCGCCGATGTCGTCATGGTTGACATTATCCAGGGCGTTCCGCAGGGTAAGGGCCTCGACCTGACACAGGCCGGACCTGTTCGTGGTTATAATGCAAAGGTCAAAGGCACCAACAAGTTCTCCGATATCAATGGCGCCGATATCGTCATCATGACCGCCGGACTGCCGCGCAAACCCGGTATGTCGCGCGAAGACCTTTTGAACATGAACGCTGAAATCGTGAAATCCGTCGGCAAGGAGATCAAGAAACACGCCCCCAAGAGTTTCGTTATCGTGGTCTCCAACCCGCTTGATCTGATGACCTTTCACATGCAGAGAGTGACCGGTTTCCCCAAGAGCCGCGTTTTCGGCCAGGCCGGCGTTCTCGACTCTATTCGTTTTCGCGCCTTCATCTCCATGGAGCTCGGCGTGGCTATGACGGACACCCAGGCGATGGTGCTCGGTGGTCATGGCGACACGATGGTTCCGCTGCCGCGCTACACCACCGTGGCAGGGATTCCCATCTCGGAACTGATTTCGAAGGATCGGATCAAGGCCATTGCCGATCGCACCCGCGTCGGCGGTGGAGAGATCGTGAAACTTCTCAAGACCGGTTCTGCGTACTATGCCCCGGCGGCGGCGGCAGTCGATATGTGCCGCTCGGTTTTCAACGATGAGAAGAAAGTCCTGCCGGCGTCGGCATTTCTGACCGGTCAGTACGGAATCAAGGATATCTATATCGGAGTTCCGGTGGTGCTTGGCGCCAAGGGTGTGGAGAAGATCATCGAGCTCAAGCTGAGCAAAAGCGAAAAGGCCGCTCTTCAGGGGTCGGCCAAGACCTACAAGAGCCACCTGAAGGTTCTCGGCTACAAGTAATTCCGAAGAGGATATAATGGCAAAGTACAAGCATATAATAGTACCGAAAGACGGTAAGCAGATCACGGTCCGAAACAAGAAGCTTCGGGTCCCCAACAACCCGATCATTCCGGTTATCGAGGGCGACGGAATCGGTCGCGACATTATGAAGGCGACTCGTCGCGTGGTGGACGCTTCCGTTCAGAAAGCCTATAAGGGCCGCAAGCGGATCGTCTGGATGGACATCTACGCCGGCGAAAGGGCGCATAAGCTCTACCGTGAGTGGTTGCCCCAGGAGACGTTCGACGCCATCAAGAAATATGTCGTGGCCTTGAAGGGACCGCTCACGACGCCGATAGGAGGCGGGTTCCGTTCTCTCAACGTGACGTTGCGCCAGGTACTGAACCTATACGCCTGCGTTCGACCGGTGCGCTGGTTCAAGGGCGTCGGCTCCCCGGTCACGCACCCCGAGCGGATGAACGTGATCATCTACCGCGAAAACACCGAGGACGTCTACGCCGGTATCGAATGGAAGAAGGGCGGCAAAGAGGCCAGGAAGGTCATCAACTGGCTGAACAAGAATATGAAGACCAGCATCCGGGCCGATTCCGGCATCGGCATCAAACCGATCTCTGTCACGGGAACTAAACGGCTCGTTCGCAAGGCGATCCAACATGCGATCGACAAGAAACGCTCGTCGGTGACACTGGTCCACAAGGGCAACATCATGAAGTACACCGAGGGGGCCTTCCGCGATTGGGGTTATCAGGTGGCCATTGCTGAGTTCCGGAGAAAAATCATCACCGAGGACGAACTCTGGAGCAAATACAAGGGAAAGATGCCCCGCGGCAAGATTCTCATCAAGGATCGTATCGCCGACTCCATGTTCCAGCAGGTGTTGACGCGCCCGGACGAGTACGAAGTCATCGCCACGCCCAACCTGAACGGCGATTATCTCTCCGATGCCTGTGCCGCGCAGGTGGGTGGATTGGGTATGGCCCCGGGCGCCAATATCGGTGATTATGTCGGGTTGTTCGAGGCCACACACGGCACCGCGCCCAAGTACACCGACAAGGATATGGTCAATCCCGGGTCGCTGATTCTCTCGGCGGTCATGATGCTTGATTATCTTGGCTGGGACAAGGCCGGCCAGTTGATCGAGAAGGCGATCGAGAAGACCATCGCCAAGAAAACGGTGACTTACGATTTGCACCGGCAGATGAAAAGCGCCAAGAAGGTCAAGACGTCGGAGTATGCCACGCAGATCATCAAGAACATGTAGGCCGCAAGCGGTTCTTATTGAGTTCGACGAAGGGAAGACCGAAAGGTCTTCCCGTTTTTTATGGTGTGCCCGGCAGGGCACACCTGCTTGGAGGTGAAAGTCCTCTACAGGCCCGACAGCGGGAACCGTTAGCCGGACGGCAAGGGTGTCCATCGTGAGGTGGAATCTGAAGGAAGCCTCAGGCAAAGCGCTGGCCCGACGAACGGGCGCTTACCCTCGAGGAAATAGGGACACTATTCTTAGAGGGCCAATAAAGGATTTCGTTCGAAGAAAGCCTGACTCGCCCCCTTCCGCCGAGGGAGTTAGTTTGGGTAGATCAGGAGCTATGCACTCATGTCTGTATATGGACCTCATAAAAAGCCCATCGCATCAATGAGGGGCTTTATTTTATTTATGGCGGGGTTGACGTTACGAAACACAGGACTTTTCGGATCGTTCTCCAGCTAAACTGAGACAACCCGGGATAGCGTTTCAGGTAATTCGTGTGTTCGAACTGGAACCATTGTGTTAACCAACAGCTGCTCGACTCGCGGGTCCGGTATTCCTTTCTTTGGAAAAAGACTGTTTCTCCCACCCATCCCGTAAGCTTCCCCTTGCGGTAGACATGTTGAAAGTAGATGCGGGTAGTAGTAGTTGCTAAGGAGCATTCGTTGCTGGGATGAAATCACTCGTGACCGCTACCGCAGTAGGGGCAGACAACCCAATCCGACTCGAGGTGTGCCCGGCAGTGTCGGCAGAGTGACCTCTGGTTCGTACCGCAATATGGGCAAATCAGGAACTTGGAGTCGAGCTTGCGGTCACAGTTTCTGCAGACCTGTTCATATTGCGGGGAAGGTCCAAGCACTCTGAGAAGTTCATCAATCGTAGTCATACCATCAACTACCTTCTCCACACCATCCTCAAGCAGGTTTGCCATGCCCAATGATCTGGCCATATTCAAGAGCGCCGACTCCTGATAGTCGACGGTTAGAAACTGACGGAACTCTTCATACATCTGAAATACTTCGAAAAGGCCAATCCGTCCCGAATAGCCGGTGCCGCCGCATTTCTCGCAGCCTGCACCCCAAAACAGCTTGTCCGGAAGATTATCATTTCTGACACCCAACCGCCCCCATAAATCGCGGTCGTACTCCCGTTCTGTTTTGCAGTTCATGCAGATTCTTCTGACCAGACGTTGAGCCATTATTCCCTCCACTGCAGAGGCAACCAGATATGGTTCAATGCCGAGATTGAAGAGACGGCTAATGGTGGCAATTGTGCTGTTTGTGTGCAGGGTGGTGAAAACCAGATGACCTGTCATGGCCGCCTGGAAGGCAGCTCGTGCCGTATCCAGATCGCGTATTTCTCCAACGAGGACGACATCAGGATCCTGACGCAGCGTGGATCGCAGGGAAGACGCAAAGGTAAGTCCGATCTTATTGCGAACATAGATTTGCGACGCGGGCTCAAGGAGATATTCTACCGGATCCTCGATCGTGACGAAGTTGAGGGAAGGGGACATCCTCTCTTCCATTATTGAATACAATGTGGTTGTCTTGCCGCTGCCGGTAGGGCCGGTTGCGATAATCATACCCTGCGGGACGCTGATGATATCTCGCAGCCGTTTGAGCGAACTGCCGCTGATGCCTATATCCTCAAGTGAGAGGACACTCGCTGTCTTGTCAAGAAGACGGCAGACAATCTTTTCGCCGTGTATGGTGGGCATGGAGGAGACGCGAATATCGAGAATGCGATCACCGACTCTTACCGAGATGCGGCCATCCTGTGGTACACGCCGCTCCGCAATATCCATTTTCGCGAGTATCTTCATCCGAGACACGGTGGGCAGGTGCTGATCAGCCGGGATCTTGATTCTCCCATGTAACAAACCATCGATGCGGTAGCGCACCAGGGTGCGGCTCGGCTTTGGCTCAATGTGGATATCGCTGGCTCCGGTGCGGATCGCCTCGCCTACTATGGCGTTAACCATCCTCACGGCTGTCGGCGCTGTGGATTTCGCCATCAACTGATCGACCGATATGAACTCCTCGTCGTCCAGTTCGAGGTCGATGTCGTCTCCATCCCCTATGAAGTCCACTTCGCCATATGATCGTTCGGAATCGTTCTCGCCCTCGTCGTAGAGCAGGCTGATTGCCTTCTCGATTTCCTCAAGGTGAGCCAGCCTGGTGGTGATGTTCCTGCCGGTAGTGAAACTGATGCGATCGATCTGTGAGAGATCCAGCGGGTCTGCCATGGCCAATGTGAGATTGCTGCCGTCGTCATCGATTGGAACGAGACAAGCCGCCTCGCACACTTCGCGCGGCAACAGGCGCGACAGCTCCCGATTCAGTTCGAGCCCTTCCAGAGCGGCGAAATCAGCCTTGCTTTCGTCCTGGATAACTCTGATGAGTTCGTTTTCATTCACCATTCCGAGTTCTGAGAGTGCCTTGGGCAGAATCACGTTCTTCTTATGGCAGTATTCCACGACCATTTCCAACTGACCCGGCAGAAGCGTTCCTCGGTTGACGAGGACACTTCCGAGCGTGGACCTGTCGGCTACTGCATAGCGGGCCAGCCTGTCAATATCCTCGTGCTGCTGCCGGGCAACCTTCTTCAGTTTCGTATTCTCCCGCAGTAGTTCCTGCTGGGTGAGGGCAAGCGAGACCGTCACTTTGAGGTCATCATCGTTCCAGGGCTTCGTTATGAATTTGTAGACGGCCCCGCCATCGATGGCTTCCATGACTACCCGCGTATCGTCCACTCCCGTCAGCATGATCCTGATAGTCCGGGGATACTTCTCTCGCACCTTCTTCAGCAGGTCTGTCCCAAGCATGCCAGGCATCTGATAGTCGCAGATAATCAAATCGACTACATTTTGGGCCAGAACCTGTAGCGCCTCCGATCCGCTAAGGGCGGTCAATATATGGTAGTTCTGATCAAACAGAGTCCGTCTGACAGCCTTGAGAACGGACTCTTCGTCGTCAATCAGGAGTATCGTGTGCCGTTCCGCAACAGCGCTGCTCTTGTCCGTAGTCGATGCCGAAGGCGCTTCTTCCCGCCGCCTCGCCGTTTCGATTTCCGGGGTGATCTGTGTTCCACTTGTCCTTGAATCTACATTCATATCTCGTTACCCAATCACAAGACCTTGTGAGGCCGCACTCGACTCCTCGGTCTAAAGGGTCCCCAGCATGTTTCTCGATCTGTCTATCTCCTCAAGGGCAGCAAGGAGCATTTCTTCTATTTCCCCCATCTCGATTTTCAATATCTGCCATGCGGAGGGGAAAAACTCCGAGACATACGAACTGGCGCTGCAGCCAATTTGCATAACGTGACATAGTAGATCGGCGATATTGACCACTGAAACCATATATCGGAATTCCTTACCTGCCCGCTCGGGAGCATGATGGTTCGAAACAGTACTCAGGATGCCCTCAGGGAAATGCCACTTCTTGGCCAATAACGCGCCTACCTGTTGATGATCCATCCCGAAGAACTCAGCCTCATTCTCAATACTCGTGGTAGTTTGCCTCTCCACGTAAAAGGCGGTAAACATCGACGGCTCGCAACGGGCATAAACGAGGCGCCCGATGTCATGAAGTAAACCGGCAACAAGGGTATCGTTCTGAATATCGCGGCCGGCACCGCGGCTGAGGTGTTTCGCGATTATACCGACGGCAAAGCTATGTTCCCAGAAGAGGCGCATATCCAAAATTCTGTCGCTGACAGAGAAAGAATGGAAGACAGCCGTTGAAAGGATAACCTGATTAATGGCGTCTATCCCCAGGATCGTGATCGCATCTTTCACAGACGATATCTCTTGAGAGTATCCGTAGAAGGGGGAGTTCACCAGTTTCAGGATTTTGGCAACCAGGGCAGCGTCACTTTCAACGGTCTTGGCTATCTCAGCGCTTCCGGCCTCATCGCTCATGAGGCGGTGCAGCTTCTGAACGACTACGGGTGCCGCTGGTAGGTCGGTCAGTCCGCTGGTTGCTGTCTGGAAGTCTACCATATCCCTATTTCCCCTCTGTGTGTTCCTTTGCGTCCAGTCTTCTGCGAAAGACCCCCTTTGCAATCTCCGCCAGTTGCTGGACTTCTTCATAGTGAAGTACCATCGACAGACACCGCTCCACATGCTTATCGAACTCGTCAGCGTTTATAGCGCGCTTTGGTTTTGCATCCATCGTCTGCAACCTTTCAATTACGTTTCAATATCACGTGTGCCAGGCGCTCGTACGTCAGTTCCGTTTCCGGTCGCCGCCGGACAGCATGATTATGTCCGACCTCCACAGCATAGCTGAAAGGCCGGTACGGTACCTCCGGCGTGCCGCCCCTACTCGTCGATGATGATTGACCCATCTGCGGCGACTTTCCTTTCGGTTATGCCGGGATGCTCCGTCTCCAACTCCCGAAGGAGTCCCTCTTGGCTGCTGACTATCGATCTCAGCCGCGCATTGTCCTGTTCGATTGCCTTTTGCTGTAGCGCGTATCTGATGGATATGAGCAGTTCGAAATCGTCCCAGGGTTTGGTGAAGAAACGGTAGATCTCGCCTCTGTTAATGGCTTCCTTGGCAACCTCAATGTCGCTGGCTCCGGTCACCATGATTCTGATAACCGACGGGTAACGATCCTTCATGACGCGCAGAAGGTCGGTGCCGGAGAGGCCGGGCATGTTCTCGTCGGTTACTATCAGATCGATGCTCTCCGTCTCAAGTACGTCCATGGCTTCCCGAGCTGAACCCGCCGTGAACGTGGTGTACCCCTCGGGCCGCAGGGTTCGCAGCAGCGCCTTCAGGATGTTCGGGGAGTCATCTACCAACAATATCTTGAATTGCAGCACGACCAACCCTTTCCTTTTGTGATGGGGTCTGCTTGAACACCTGGATCTGATTCCTTACCGGATCAGCGATATGGATATTTTGTATTCGGCCTATCATCCCTTTGGAGAGCTTGGCGCCCGTCGGGACCAGGAACATGCCATTCCCCGTATAGACATCGGCTGCTATCACCATTCCCTCCTTCAACTCGCCAGGCTGCACCAACATGGTCTCAGCGGACTCCTTGAGAAGCAACTCCTTGGCAGCCTCGCACTCAATGAACTTGCCCACCACCTGTGGGTCGAACTTGGAAGCTGAGTAGCGCACAAGATGGGCGGATGCCTCATTGAGCGCCTCCGTGTCCGGGTAGCCCTTGGCAAAGGCATGGTGGTCAAAGGAATCGGCGATTCTGATGATCCTGG
>JAGLXI010000110.1 GCA_023132995.1 Candidatus Zixiibacteriota bacterium
TTTCCGCTGAAGCGTGGTCGCCACTCCGGGTTTCTGCCCTTCACGTTCGGCAATTTCGAGCGCGGTGTCAGGTATGTCCGCAACGTTGGATACTACTGGGCGGTTTCTGAGTACTGCGACTGGCTTGGCTCGCTGGACTACTACGACAACCGCAACACCTTCACGATCAACTCCAGACTGACTTTTACGAAGCGATACGTGATTGAAAACACCTACCTGAACGGTTCCTTCACGAGGGTGTGGAGCTACAATACATTCACCGCGGCTGAGTATGGGAACGACCGCTGGACCATAAACGGGTCATATAACCACGTCATCACGCCCACTCTCAAACTGGCGGCGACCGGTTCGTTCCAGTCGGATAAGTCGTACTTTACCGAGTATTCCCCCAACTTGGAAGAACGGCTCAACCGTGAAGTGAGATCAAAGGCGATTCTCTCCAAGAAGTTCGGCAACGGAGCGTCGGTGACCACTACGATCAACCACACTGTTAATCTCGATCTGGAGTCGAGAACCGATAATATCCCGTCGATAGCTGTCTCGCTGCCGACGATCTATCCTTTTGGCAACGGGAAACGCAATGCGGAAGGCAAGCTGGAGCAGAAATGGTACCATGATTTCAAGCTTCGGTTCTCGCCGTCGCTTCTGAACTTCTCCAGTCGCCAGACACCGTTCTACCTGGCTTATGACACCACATTTGTGGACAGCACCTATGATGACACTGCCGGGGTTTGGATTCCCGAGGAGGATACGGTAGTAACCATTGATACTGTTGATTACCGAAGTCGCAAGAAGTTCGTTCGGTTGAATGCCAGCCCCACGATATATCTGCCAGGTCTGTCACTTGGAGACTACCTGAACCTGACGCCGAGCTTTGGCTATCAGGAAGTCTGGTTTAGAATCTTCCAGACGGATCAGTCCGATACGGCCGGTGTCGGTTCAGGAGCGTACCGGTCCTACTCATGGAGGGCGGCGCTCACGGCGAGCACGAGGTTATATGGGATGGTGTCTCCCCGCCTGTTGGGATTGAAAGGGCTGCGTCATGTAGTGACGCCGTCGGTATCGTACGCATATTCGCCCGACATCAACCGCAATCCCGAGGTGAAGCGGTACGCCGGTGGCGGGGCCGGTAGCACCAAAAGCCAGGTAATGTCGTTTGGCTTGTCGCAGGATTTTCACGCCAAAGTGGGTGGCGAAGAGACAAAGCGCAATATCGAGCTGTTTACGCTAAGGAGCGGCTTCAGCTACAATTTCGAGGCGGACTCCACTCCGCTAAGCAATATGACCACAACCTTCCAGTCAAAAGCCGTGAAGAACCTTGATCTCTACGCCAAGACGGTTCACTCGTTCTATGAACCGGGCACGGCCAATCTTGACTTCTGGTCGCCATACCGCATGAGTTTCACCTTCCGAACCAGGCTGGACTTGAAAGGCATTTTCGGGCTGTTTGACGAACCGACCACGGCGCTCAGCGGCGCGGATTCATCATCTGGGGGGAGTTCCACCGAGCCCGGCAAAAAGTCGAAACCACCAGGAGGCGGTTGGCGGTGCAGCCTTAACTATCGGTACGGGGAAAGCGGACGCGAGGAGTCCTGGCGCAAGACAGCCGATGATTTCTTTGCCCAGATAGATGTGAGCTTCAAATTAACGCACTCAACCACAGTCACGTACGCCCAGCGTTACGATTTCAGGAGAGACAGGACTATCAACGCGTCCATCAGCATTGTGCGCAAAATCCACTGTTGGTCCGGCAGCCTGTA
Organism: Candidatus Zixiibacteriota bacterium; assembly: GCA_023132995.1. GTDB lineage: Bacteria > Zixibacteria > MSB-5A5 > GN15 > FEB-12 > JAJRTA01. The sequence goes on from JAGLXI010000110.1 coordinate 1,761, forward strand.
CTGGGTGCCGGTTGGCTCGAATCGCGGATTCGGATTCAAGCTGTTCGTGACGGAACTGCCCGAAATCAAGATCGACAACGGCCATGATGACTTTCTAACGGGACTTCAGCGTTACCATTGAGGGCCCGTGAAACCCCGAAATAACGCCCTTTACCGGGATTTTTATGCTTGTTTTTGTTGACAACACACCCCGCTCTCCCTTTCGTAAACGTGATATTAGCAACCAAGAACCCTTTATACACCCATGGAGGGGTACTGTATGACGAAAGAGGAAATGATTGGTGTGATGGCCAGCAATTCCGGCATCACCAAGCGACAAGCCTCGGAAGCGCTGCAGGCGTTCATGAGCAATGTCACGGGTCAGCTCAAGAAAGGCAAAAAGGTCAGTTTTGCCGGTTTCGGGACGTTTTCCGTGTCCAAGCGCAAGGCTCGCACTGGCCGTAATCCCCAAACCGGAGCCTCCATCAATATTCCCGCGACCAGAGTCCCTGTGTTCAAGGCGGGGAAGCATCTGAAGCAGGCCGTCCGCAAGTAGTCAGGTCTCGCAAGTCAGCTTTATGGCAGGGAAGTGGCTTCCCTGCCTTTTTTGTGTTAAAGTTTGTAATTGTTTTTTTGCACAGGTGTATCGACAATAAATACTACTATGGCGCGCACGAAGCATAATCACTCGCAACACAGAAGGAAACTGGTGCTGGCCACATTGTTGCTCCTGCTGGCGCTTCTTCTTCTGATATCACTGGTCTCCAATCGCTCTTTGGATGATAGTCGCATCACCGGACAGGTTGATGGACACCTGAGTCCTTTTGAGCTTCAGTATCGCAACCAGGGGGGAATGATGGGGGCCTATCTCTCTTACATCAGCTTCACCCTGATCGGCTGGCTGTCGTATTTCCTGCCCGTGGCGCTGATTCTTGTCGCACTGCGCCTCTTTTCTTCAAAACTGGCTTCCCGTCTCGAACTCAATACGCTTCTGCTCTTTGCGGTCTCTCTTCTTTGTACTGTCCTGTACAATATCCACGTCGTGGCTGTCCGAGGGCTAGGCCCTCCCGAGAATGTGGCGGGCGGCTACGCGGGAGAGAAGCTCACTCTGCTCAGCGTGAGGCTGTTGGGTGAGTTGGGCTCCTATGTCGTCTTAGGAGGCCTGGTTCTGATATTGCTGCTTCTCTATACGTCCATTACGCCCCTACTGTCAATGCGCCTGTCACTACCGGGCGGTCGTTTCCTGGGACGCGGGTACCAGGTAGCGAAACGTTATGTCGGCGTTTCCCTTGCATTCGGCTGGATCGGTTCGCTGTTCTCCAGAGAAGACAGCGTGCCACAGGAGCCGGAGCAGGAAAAGGGTGACAGCGATGCATCGGTCAGTGGTTCGTCGAAAACGGGACGTCGTGTGTCCTCAGGCACTGAGCACCGGGAAAAGCCGTATACCGGGAAACGAAGGCAGGACAGCCCCGGACGCAAAGTCACTACGTCCAGACCCGCGGAACCACTTCAGATCAAATCGGTCGATTACACCTACCCGGAGCTTGGCCTTCTCAAAGAGAACCCACGACCTGGAGCCTATGCAAGTGACGAAGAGTTAACAACAACCGCCCATATGCTTAAAGAAACGCTTGAGACGTTCGGGGTGAATATCGAGGGACACATTTCCCGGTTTCCCGGTCCGATCATCACTCGATACGAATTCAAGCCTGCGCCCGGGGTGAAGGTCAATCAGATTGTCAATTTGTCCGATGACCTGGCGCTGGCGCTCAAGGCACAGCGAATCCGGATCATTGCCCCAATCCCGGGCAAGGCGGCGGTCGGAGTGGAGATCCCCAATCGGAAGCCGCAGATCGTTTATCTTCGGGATGTGCTGTCTTCAGACGCGTTTACGGCTTCAGAATATGCGCTTCCGCTTGCTCTTGGGAAAACCACATCGGGCAAGCCATTCGTTGCCGATCTGGCCAAAATGCCGCACTTGCTGATTGCGGGCGCCACGGGATCGGGCAAATCCGTCTGTATGAACATCCTGATAACGTCGCTCTTGTACCGGCTGCATCCTCACCAAGTGCGCTTTATTCTGATCGACCCGAAGATGCTGGAGCTTTCCGTTTATTCCGGGATTCCGCATCTTGGCCGTCCGGTCGTGACCAAACCACGAAGGGCGGAGAAAGTTCTGGCTGACACCGTCGCGGAAATGGAAAGCCGCTACCGCGCTCTGGCCGAGGCTTCGGTGCGAAACATTGAGGAGTTCAATCGCAAGCAGAGCGACGAAGAGAAACGACTGCCCTATATCATTATCTTTGTGGACGAGTTGGCGGACATGATGATGTCGTCGACATCCTCGCGGACGGAGCTGTTGATTACTCGCCTGGCGCAGATGTCACGAGCGGTGGGGATCCATCTCATCCTGGCTACCCAGAGACCGTCGGTGGATGTCATCACCGGACTGATAAAGGCCAATTTCCCGGCCCGGATCGCCTTCCAGGTATCTTCCAAGGTGGACTCACGGACGATAATCGATGCCAACGGCGCCGAGAAGCTTTTGGGCAACGGCGACATGCTGTTCCTGCAAACCGGCAGGCCGGAACCCCGGCGTATTCACGGACCCTGGGTATCGAGCGAAGAGACGGACGAGATTGTGAAGTCGATCAAGGACCAGGGACTTGGAATGTACGCGTTGGATAATATCTCGCAGGGCAGAGGAGAACCGACTAAGGCAGAGGTCGATTTCGGCGACCCTCTCTTCCGGGAGGCCTGCGAAGTGGTGATTCGGCACAAACAGGGTTCGGTGTCGCTTCTACAGCGCCGGCTGGGTATTGGGTACCAGCGGGCCGCGCGCCTCATTGACAAATTGGAGAAAGCGGGGATAGTGTCGCCCTTTGATGGTTCCAAAGCGCGTGATGTCATAGTGGACAAAACCTATATCGACAACCTGTTCGCCGGTCACAGCTCGGCCGCACCGGCGAACTCCGGTAAGAACTGACTACTTTCCAATACGTATAACCTGGGTATGCAAATGCGAACTTTTCTGGCAGGTCTGTGTCTGGTCGCTCTCACTCCGGCGTCCGAGGCCGACAGCTTTGACGTCGTCAAGAAAGAGTTGGCTGCCGCAGCGTGTGTTCGGTTCGAGTTCATCAGCATTATTGAATCCGAACTGTTCGACGTGATCGACTCCACTTTGGGCAGTGCCTGTATCGGGCGGGATGGTCGCTACCGCGTGTCGCTTGGCCCTGATGTCTATTTGAGGGACGAACGGTTTACATACAATTACTCTGAAGAGACCAACCAGGTGGTGATGGAGAGAGTTGACTCCTCAGCCGCCGATGGGTACGACGACAACATTGCGTACATTACCGATCTGGACAGGTTCTTTGACACCCACGTACTTGAATCGGAACGCAAGTATCGACTGACACGCGGACGGGATGAGGCGCATGACATGCCCGACTCCATGGTGGTTCTCATCGACTCCGCTATCCCGCGCATGACGGCGATTGAGTTCTTTGACGTGAACGGAGAACTCAACCGGATCGTGTTTCTCACCCAGGCCGAGGATTCCGTGTGCGCCGAGACCGCCTTTGAGGCCGCCTTTCCCGACTCAGTGGAGAGGGTCAAACTGTTCTAAGATGAAGTTCTACGTACACAGGCTCGGCTGTCCCAAGAACGACGTCGACGCTGACTACATCTGCGCCCGCCTGCAGGACGAGGGTCACGAGCCGGTGGAGCGTCCCGAAGAAGCCGAGTCGATCATTGTCAACACCTGCGGATTCATCCTGCTCGCTAAAGAGGAATCGATCGAAGAGATACTGCGACTGGCCCAACTGAAAAGTGGCGGCAGACTGAAGAGCCTCTATGTCAGCGGTTGTCTCTCCCAGCGCTATGGCGACGAGTTGCTCAACGGTATGCCGGAAATTGACGGCGCCTTCGGAATTGGTGAGCTCGATGCCATTGCCGCCGCCATGACGTCCGCCGAAGGCGCCGCCCGGACAATCAGAACCCCGGCGCGCAGGCTGACTTATGTGGACTATGAACGCCGCGTTGTCTCGGACCGTTTGCCCTATGCCTACCTGAAGATCTCCGACGGCTGCAACCGAGGCTGCACCTACTGCGTCATCCCCGGCATCCGCGGCCCGTTCCGGAGTCGGCCCCTTGAAACAGTTGTGCGAGAAGCCCGACGCTTGGCTCAGAGCGGCAGGAAGGAACTCATTCTCGTGTCCCAGGACGCTACGCTGTACGGATGTGACTTGCGTCCGTCCGGCAGCCTTATCAAGCTACTTATGGCGCTCTATGAGATCGACGAGGTAGCCTGGATTCGCGTGATGTACCTTCATCCGGCTCAGGTGAACGGCGAGTTGATCGATTATATGGCCTCGGCCAACAAGACCCTGACCTATTTCGATCTTCCCCTGCAACATATCAACACTGATCTCCTGCGTGCGATGGGTCGCGGGACAGACCGCCGCAAAATAGAGAATCTGCTCAGGTCAATCCGGGCGAGATGCGACGGGGCGATTCTGCGGACCACGTTCATTGTCGGCTTTCCGGGGGAGACGACCCGACAGTTTACGGAGTTGTGCGATTTTGTCGATGAGCAGCGCTTTGACCGGGTGGGAGTATTCACCTACTCGGTCGAGGAAGGGACTCCTGCGGCCGAAATGGTTAGGCAGGTGAGGGAGGAGACAAAGACCCGCAGGCTGGACCGGTTGATGAGCCTTCAGCGCGAGATCGCCTTTGCGAAAAATGTTTCCTTGATAGGAGCTGTCCGGGAGGTTATTATTGACTCCGTTAGTGCCGATGGGATCGCACTCGGGCGCACCCGTGGCGACTGCCCACAGATAGACCAGGAGGTCAGGGTTCGCGCGTTTACGGGAACTACCGGTGATATTCGCCGTATCCGGATTGACGCCGCCAACGGTTACGATCTGGAGGGAACGTGTGGCGAGGAGTAGGCGATGATACAAGTAGACAGGATCGGGATTTTTCTTTCCAAACCAATCAGTTTCCTGCTGGTTCTAATCTATCTGCTCCAATCGGGTCTGCTCATATTCCTGATCAGGGACAAGTTTGACCTGGAAAGGCAGATAACCTTTCAACAGAAAAGAATCACGGAACTTGAGGAACGGCTTCAGGTCTTCAAGGCTATTGAGGATTTCCAGATCGGGTTTTCCGATGACGAGGTCGGCCTGCTGGCTGAGGTGATCTATACCGAAAGCAAGAGATACCGCTACGACCCGATGTTCGTCATGGCCATAATTCTGACCGAGTCCTCATTCCGCAAGAGGCAGATATCCTCGGTGGGAGCCCGCGGTCTGATGCAGGTGGTCCCGTTTGTCGGCGCCAGCCTGGCACCCAGGGCCGGGGTGAACTGGGAAGGTTCAGAGACCCTGTTTGAACCGGAAACGAACATCAAGCTGGGCACGTTCCATTTGTTTGAGCAGATTCTCAAGTTCGGGGATCTGCAGAAGGCGATTGTGGCGTACAATGTCGGAGAGACGCGCCTGCGCGGACTGATTCGGCAGAACGTTCCCCTGCCGCAGAAATACTTTCGCAAGGTAATTGACAACTACAAGATGCTCAAGGAGGCCTACAAGGTTTGAGAGCTTGCAGAATATCGTACTACGGGATGGCGCTGGCGCTGGTTTTCGCGATGCTTGCAGGGGGATGCGGCGGTTCCAAATCGCTGTCCCGGATGACCGCCCGCGAGTTGTTTGAGGAGGGGCGCACGGCCTATGAAAAGGAGAAATACTTCAAGGCCATCGAGATCCTCGAAAGCTGCGTTTACAACTACCCCGGTGAGACTATCGTCGACACCGCTCAATACTATCTGGCGCTGGCTTACTTTGGCAATGGGGATTACGAGGTGGCCCAGGTGGAATTCAACAGGCTGGCTCTCAACTACCCGGCCAGCGTCTATTTTGAGAACGCCATTTTCATGAGGGCAGTCTGCCATTTCGAGGGCACCCCGTCTCACTATGGGCTCGACCAGGCGGAGCTTCAAACCGCCATCAAGGAGTTTGAGGATTTCACCATTGATTTCCCCGAAAGTGACGTTGCCGAGGACGCCCGAAAATACCTGCTGGTGGCCAGGACCCGTCTGGCGCGGAAATGCTATGAAAGCGGTGTTATGTACGACCGCATCGGGGCGTATGAAGCCGCCAGGATATATTTCCAGCGCGTTATCGATGATTACACCGATACTGAATTCGCCCCCCTTGCGACCTACCAGTATGCCTGCATGGATTTCAAGCTGGAGGAATTCGACGCAGCGCGCGGGAAGTTCGAGGACTTTTTCGCTGTTTTTCCGGATCATGAACTTGCCACTCAGGCCGTCGAGAAAGCTGTCGTGGCGGCTTTCAAAAGCGGTGAAGCGGCCTTCAAAAGTGGCGACTACACACTTGCGCAGCAGAAGCTGGAGTTGTTCAAAAGGGATTTCCCGAACAATGAACTGACTGAAAAAGCGGACTACTACCTGGACAAGATAACCTCGGCGACTGCCGACAGCGTACAGGTGGAGAATGCCAGCTCCTGAAAACGGCGGCGCATGGGGGATTCTGGGAGGATCGTTCGATCCGGTACACCTTGGCCATCTCAATTTATCTTCGGAGATTCGCTCGAAGGCCGGTCTCGACGGGGTGCTGCTCGTCCCTGCCTTCCGGCACCCGCTCAAGGAAGCGTGTCACGCCTCGTTTGAACAACGGGTTGAGATGCTCACGCTGGCCGCCGCCGGTTGTGATTACCTAGTTGTCAGCGAAATCGAAAAGGAGCAAGATCTCCCGGGATACACCCTAAGCACCGTGCGAGCATTGAAGAAGGCGTTTCCAATGGCAGTGTTCAGCTTTCTTATCGGGGAGGACAACCTGGTCGAGCTTAACCGGTGGCATAAGCCGGACGAAATCCTGGCCGAGGTGCCGGTTCTGGTCGGCGTCCGGCCGCCCGGCAATTTCACTGAAGGAGCGAACCACCGGTGGTCGGACCGGGTGCGGATGATCGAAACATCTCCCCTTGAGGCATCCTCGACGCGGGTACGCGAACTGACCGGCAAAGGAGCTCCATCCGGACAGCTCCAACGGTTGATCCCGGAACCTGTCAGGCAGTATATCGCTGCAAAAGGTCTGTATCAATGAACCGGCCCCGGCAGACTGTATTCCTGGTCGACGGCTCGGCCTTTTTCTACCGCGCCTATTATGCCTTCATACGTAACCCACTGATCAACTCCAAGGGGGAGAACACGTCGGCCACCTTTGGATTTGTCAATTCCTTGCTTAAGATCATCAAGGACGAGCACCCGGACTACTTAGCAGTCGTGTTTGACACCAGGGAGCCGACCTTCCGTCACAAGATGTACGATGAGTACAAATCGACCCGGGCCAAAATGCCGGATGACCTGGTCGAACAATTGCCCCGCATTCACCAGGCGGTCGAATCACTAAGCATCGCCTCATTTGAGATGGCCGGGTACGAGGCTGACGACATCATCGGAACTATGGCCAGACTGGCCGAAAAGGCCGGGTACGAGGTCTGGTGTGTCACCGGCGACAAGGACTTCTACCAGCTTGTCAGTGAGAATGTTGGAATCTACAACCATGGGCGGGCCTCGGAGAAGCCGGAACGTATGGGTTGCGAGGAAGTGGTCGCGAAGTTCGGCGTAAAGCCTGAACTTGTAATAGATAAACTGGCCCTGATGGGCGACAGTTCCGACAACGTACCCGGTGTGCCCGGAGTCGGGCCGAAGACGGCCGACAAACTGCTGGCGCAACTCGGCTCGCTGGACGGTGTCCTGGCTCGCCACAGTGAAATTGCCGCTAAAGGGTTGCGTGAGAAGATCGCGACAAGTGCCGATATTGCAGAACTTTCCCGGAAGCTCGTTACAATCGACACCAACGTCCCAATACAGTTTGAACTTGGGGACTTGAAGCGGCATGGGTTTGACTATGATAAAGTCAAGAGCCTCTTTCTGGAATTGGAGTTCACTTCGCTGCTCAAGCAGGTTCTTCCGGAAGCGGAGGCGCCTGCCGAACAATTGGCATCTGCCGAACGTCCGCGGCAGGTGGAATACCGGACGGTCGCCTCGATTCAGGAATTGAAAGCCCTTGTCGCCAAGCTGTCGCAACGGAAGGAGGTAGCCGTTGACACCGAGACTACCTCGTTGAACACACTCGAGGCCGACCTGGTCGGTGTTTCTCTTTGCGCCGAGGTGGGTGTGGCCTATTACGTTCCGTTGGG
>JAGLXI010000111.1 GCA_023132995.1 Candidatus Zixiibacteriota bacterium
TATCGTCGACAAGGGCCGACTGAGAACTGAACGCCGGCTACAACATGACACCATAGTCGATAACGGTCAAACTGCAGATCTCCGTAGAGTCGACCAAGCCGTTGTCGTTTTTGGCAAAGAGATAATAGTTGATAGTCGTTCCCGGAGATTGCGGCGGGATATATCCGGCATACTCCCCATCCGAGCGGACAGCCTGAAGAACCTGCGTATACGAGGTCGAGTTGACCGTATACTGAAGCAGGAGCGAGTCGGCCACCAGAGCTATGTCGGAATAGATCATGCAGGTTACTTCGTAGTCGTTGAGGGTGTCCTTGGTATCTTCCAGCGGCTCGTGCACGATGCTGAGGCCGGCAGTTACGACGACTTCGTCTACGAAGGTCGCCCTGTTGAAGGCCGTTACCGTAAGCGTGATCGTTTCCCCTGATGGCAGCGGCATACCGACCGGAATCGTGGCCCTGCCGTCCGGGCCGGTGCAGGCGGATCCATACAGGATGCCATTATGATATAGGGCGCACAGGGCGCCATCCACACCGACCACCTCGACTTCGTACTCCGGGAAGGTCATGCCTGCCGCGCCCGCGTGATTGACGGTGAGCGGCTCCGGGTTGTCGGTGCGTACTTGCACCGAGGGATCCCCGAATACGTGCCAGGTATCGAACATGCTCCACCCGGCTGAGCCGTTGATCTCCATCATCCGGCAGGCGCCGTTGAAGCAGAGGCCGCCGAAGGTTGTCATCTGCCTTGCGACCAGCAAGTCAACAACTTCATCCTGGGCATCCATGGGCGGGTCCCAGGACTGGTTGATCGACGACATGTAGGTGGCTATGGCTCCGGTGGGAGTTCCGTTGTGAGTGGCCCGAAGCCAGGCCTCAGCAAAACAGGTTCCGCCAACAAAGCTGCCGTTGACGCAGGCGACACTGATGATAAACGGCAGCATATTATCATTCACCAGCAAGTTCACATGGCTGACGTTGAAGTTGCTGCTGGACCAGCCGATGGTGCTCCCGTGGCCGGTATAGTTGATTATGCTGCGTCCGCTGTTAAGGGCGGACAATACCGCCGTGGCCGTGGCCGTGGGATCGTAAATCCGGTCAACCTCGGTGTAGGTGAAAGCAAGCAGGTCGTCACGGATCAGGTCCATGTGCTCATTGTCATATTCGCCGTAATGTCCGGGACCCTGCGCGGAAGCGATACCGGTTCCCCTGTGAAACCAGTCCGGGCCGGGGGACGTGAGTTCATAGGTAATCGTTCTCTCCACCTGGGTCTCAACCTGGGCCACGCTCTCGGCCGAAAAACGACCGACAAAGATATCCGGGTAATGATCGCTGCCGTCGACCAGGGCGTAAGTGGGGTCGGCCGCTCCACCCGAAGCATAAGGCGTTGCCACCTCGTAGCCGTCACCAACGAGCAGGACGAAAGCCAGGTCGGTGCTGTCGTAGAAAGCTTGGATATAGCTCTTAATCTGGGTGGCAGTGTTGCCGATCGATGATACTTCCACCATAGTCGTCTTGATACCCTTCTGGCGTTTCCAGTTGACGAAGGGCGTCATGGCGCCGCAGAAGGCATCGTGAGCAATGATCAGCATATCGCCCGCCTCAAGAACCGGGTTGTAGCGCTTACCGGACGAGTAGTAGTTGATGAACCGGCGACCGTACAGCTCCTCAAAATCCGGCACCAGCGGTCGGGGTATGCGATCCAACACGTTGATGTCGTCGGTCCCCTCCCGGATCACTTCTACCGTTACCGATGTGTAAACGCGCAAAGCCTGCTCCCCGGGATGATACTGGAAGGCGTACAGGTCTACCACGGTACCTCGGTGATCGCGCAATATGAACGGCTCGCGGATCGCGGCCAGTCGGGACGGGTACCAGTCCAACGACGCGTAAACGTCCCCGAATCGGTAGGGGACATCTTCCGGGTTCACCGTACGCTCGAGATTGCCCTTGGAGGGAACCACCGGCGTTGCGGTCAGCATGGTGTACTCGGCCGAGAGAACATTGACCGTCATCCGGGCATCATCGGGAATGATTATACTGCGTGATAGTTTCGGTAGCGCCGGTTCGTTGGTGTTGTGGAGAACCCCCTCGGCGCCGCACCGGAGTCGATAGTAGATCGCACCTTCTATGATAGTTGCTTCCCGCTCGAAAGCCCCGATATCGAACCTGATAACCGTTCGAGAGTCGTTTGACTCCAGGATAGCTACGTTGACGTCACTCGAGATATCCCCCACCTGTATACGTTCTGCTGATACTGAGACCGCCGCCAAAAGCAATCCGGCAAGGACGGTTGACAACCTGTTGATCATAGTGCTCTCTCCTCCGGAGCCAAACCAAGCATGTTCCCTGTTTGGACGGGTATGTTCCGGTCAGGTGAAACAGGGCTGTAAGTACCTTATTTTTCCCTGTCATTAAGTATAGTGAACAATCCCAATTTCACAAGGGAAATGTTCCCGCCGGAGGCCAACCGAATATGAAGATCGCCAGTGGGACGGCTCTGTTAAGTTCTTGGATGCCTGTGTATTACTAACTTGAATACACCTTCGGGCAGACTTCAGCCAGCGATATCCAGCTCAACCGGTTTGTGCGCCCACTGCACAAAGGATAACCCCGAACCAACCTGGCAGCCACTGAACTGTAACGGGTATCTCGCCGACAAGAACTGCTCCACCGAGAAATGGATGTTGCGGGACTTCTGACAGGCGAAATATCTGCAACATTGACCCGGCCCTGTCCGTCTAATCCAATGAGTAAAACCAGAGTAAGGAAAAATCTCATGGAGAATCAGACACGCCTTCTAGGAGTCTCAAGCGTGGCTTGGGTTGTGATTGGCATAGTGGCACTGGTGATTGTGGTCGGCGCCTTGGTGGCCATGATGTATGGGACGGACATAGGGGGTGTACTTAGTTAGCGATGTTGTCAAGAGACCACTTTTCTTGACAAAACCGCAGCTAAGTTCCCTCTGATTGCGATTGCGCAGAGCATACCTCTGATCGCCGCAGGATTGGTAGATTCCTCGTTTGCTCCACCCGGCGGTATCATCAAGAGCGACCTCATCGACCGGACCGGCTGTGCCTCCGAGCCGAGCGGCGAGCCATGCTCGAACACACTATAAACCGTTATTTCTCAAAGAGATAAACGCCGTTTTTTGCTTGCCAAGAGGCGTTTTATACGCTATCCTACGGGCCTGATGAAACCGGGAAACTCATATGATCGTTCACAGCAGCCGCGGCCGATTTCCGGTGTCGTGGGCAAGGTGATTCGATCTCTGGGGCTGTCCCGAGACTACCACGGTTGGATTGTCGTCTCCAGGTGGCCGGAGATCGTCGGCCCGGCCATTGCCGAGCAGGCGCGCGCCAGGCGATACGCTGATGGTGTTCTGGTGGTGTCCGTGCCGGATGATTCATGGCGCCAGGAAGTGGCAATGAAGACCGAGGCAATATTGCACAAGATTCAAGCGCTTCCATTCGGTCGGTCGGTGAAGAAGATTCGGCTGGAGCGAGGCTGAGAGAGGAACAGGAACTCATGGCAACCGGTGTCGGACAGACAAGCAAAGAGGAGAGCCTGCCCACTTTGGAAGCAGTTAAGGGACACAAGTACGACGCCACCACGATCAAGGTGCTGCGAGGACTGGATGCGGTTCGCCGCCGTCCGGCGATGTATATTGGTGATGTCAGTCAGCGCGGATTGCATCACCTCGTCTACGAAGTGGTAGACAACTCCATTGATGAGGCCATGGTGGGCTACTGCGACAAGATCGTGGTGGAGATCGAAAAGGACGGGTCAATCACTGTCGCTGACAACGGACGCGGTATCCCCGTCGAGATACACCCCGAGAAGAAGGTGTCGGCCCTGGAGGTCGTGATGACAACTCTCCACGCCGGGGGGAAGTTCGACCACGATAGCTACAAAGTGTCCGGGGGATTGCACGGCGTGGGTGTGTCGGTTGTCAATGCCCTGTCGGAATGGTGCCGGGTCGAAGTCTGCCGCGACGGCGAACTGTACAGCCAGGAATACAAGCGCGGCGTCGCCAAAAAGCGAGTTGCCAAAATCGGCAATAAAAAGAAAGCCGGCACAAAAACCTCGTTTTTCCCGGATACCGAGATATTCGAGAACACCGAGTACCGATACACCGTTATCGCAGCGCGGATGCGGGAACTGGCATTTCTCAACCAGGGGTTGTCGATTGAACTGAAGGACCATCGCGAAGGCAGGGAACGCGAGGTGGTGTTCAAGTACAAAGGCGGTCTGTCGTCGTTTGTGGAGTACCTCAACGAGAACAAGACGCCCCTGTTTAGAAAGCCGATCAGTCTTACCGGCTCCAGGGAAGGAGTCGAGGTGGAGATCGCCCTGCAGTACAACGATGGTTACTCGGAATCGGTGTTTTCCTACGTGAACAACATCCACACTATTGAGGGCGGCACTCACCTGACCGGTTTTCGCACCGCCCTGACGCGCTCCATTAACACCTATGCCGCAAAGTACAACCTGCTGAAGAACGGCAAGAACGGTCGCAACGGCAAGGGCGCGTCGATGATCGGCGACGACAGCCGCGAAGGCCTGGTGGCGGTCATATCCGCACGTGTGCCCGACCCGCAGTTCGAGGGTCAGACCAAGACCAAGTTAGGCAACTCCGAAGTGCGGGGAATTGTGGAGGCGATCACCAACGAGCATCTGGGAGCGTTCTTCGAGGAAAACCCGCCCATCGGCAGGAAGATCGTGGACAAGGTCATCTCGGCGGCGACGGCTCGTGAGGCGGCCCGCCGGGCCAAGGAACTGACGCGCCGCAAGACCGCCCTGGACAGCGCCGCCCTGCCGGGCAAGCTGGCCGATTGTTCCCTGCGCGATCCTGAATCGTGCGAGTTGTATATCGTCGAGGGTGACTCGGCGGGAGGATCCGCCAAACAGGGACGTGACCGACGCTACCAGGCTATCCTGCCCCTGCGGGGCAAGATTCTTAATGTCGAGAAGGCCCGCATAGACAAGATCCTCGCCAACCAGGAAATCCGCAACCTGATCACCGGACTCGGCTGCGGCGTGGGCGATGATTTCAGCGTCGACCGCGTCCGTTATCACAAGATCATTATCATGACCGACGCCGATATCGACGGCTCACATATCCGCACATTGCTCCTGACATTCTTTTTCCGCTACATGCGTGATCTCATTGATCGCGGTTATATGTACATCGCGCAACCGCCCCTCTACCTGCTGAAACACGGCAAGACCGAGCAGTACGCCTATTCCGACGAGGAGCGAGAGCGGCTTCTCAAGACAATGCCGTCCAGCGGCGTCAGCATGCAGCGTTACAAGGGTCTGGGCGAGATGAACCCGGAGCAGTTGTGGAAAACCACCATGGATCCCGAAACGAGAACGCTGCTCAAGATCACGATGGAGGACGCCGCCGAAACTGACCGCCTCTTCAGCATCCTGATGGGCAGTGAGATCGCACCGCGCAGCAAGTTCATCCAGGAAAACGCCCAGTACGTCCGCAACCTGGATGTGTAGCGCAGACCATCCCGTCTCTGTCATACTGGCGAAAGCCTGTATCCAGTCTACCTCTTTTCTGTCACCCTGAGCGGAGTCGAAGCGTGGCACACTCAAACTTGTTTGGGGGTGTTTTACGGCCAGGTCCAAACGAGTTTGAACCTGCCACCCGGTCGATCAAGGCGCGGAAATGGGTTCGTTTTGCGGGTTTTCATGATCGGCCTACAGGATCGGTAGTGTTTTTGCGATCGGCATGAGTTGTTGGTCAAGGCGTATTTCATCAGCTAACGGACGGCAGCCGGGTTTTGGGGGGAAGCTGTGGTGTTTGTGTGAGGGGGGGGTGGCAAGTCACCCGCAAGACTTATACAGCCTGATGGCGGGGAACAAGCAACCCATACTATCACTTACCCTTGCAAACGTATCGAGGCAGTATCTGACGCAATCTCTTTTTCATCTGCGTCAATGTGAGGTTTTCGGCCGAGTCCGCATGGATGGTTCGATGTGCTCCTTCCCCAACTTTCTTAGTGGTCGTGACGTTGAACCGATCCTGTCCCACCGGCGTTATCCTAACCAATAGGGTGGATGATCTAATCTGTGTAAAATAGGAAACGACGCGACGCTTTCGTCTCAGTTTCCAGTCGCAGTGAATCTCCAAGGATTCTAGGGCTTTCCGGAAAGCTGCCGCGGACTCATAACGGCTGGCTGCATCAACAGCCATGCACCGGTTTACGATCTTCTTCAACTGCCCAGGCACGTAAGGACGATAATGGTCTCGAGTAGGATAGTTCCCTGACAGAATCAAGTTCTGAATCTCGTCATGCTCTGTGACTTCCGGAAGGAAACCATCACCGTTTATGAGCCTATAAGCTGTAACTCCCAGTGCATACAGATCCGACGCCTTTGATGTTCGTCCGGTCCTAAGTACTTCCGGAGCAACATGAGTTAGGTAACCATAAGGCGAGGCCGTGGCCCCTTTCGGGACCTTAGCTGCGAGACCGAAATCAGAGAGTTTTGCTACGCTCTCCTTTGTCAAGAGGATGTTTGCTGGTTTGATGTCGCGATGTATGATGTCTGATTGGTGCGCGTACTCAAGTGCCCAGCAAATATCTCGAATAATGCTTATGGCCGTGCTCAAAGGTACAGGAGCTCCCTTATAAACGTCTTCAACCGAACCCCTTGTGAAATACTCCATAGCGATGTATAGAGTACCCTCGTCGGTTTTTCCGGCATCTCCAACGCCCACGATGTTGTCGTGACGCAACGCCATTAATGTCTGCGGCTCCTTGTAGAAGCCAGTCGGGTCGTGTATGCGGGACTTTGGTATGTACTTGACGGCCCTTTGTACATCAAGCGCACGGTCAAGAACCAGCCATACCTCACCGAAATTTCCCGCACCCAATCTCGCTAGCCTCTCGTAGTCAGCCATTATTCCTCGGGCAGTTCGGACACTGCTGCTAGCGTTGCATCCCGGAACAGATCATTATTAAGCTCAGCGAGAGCCTCGATTCCAGTCAAAACTCGATCAAGATAACGAGCGGACTCTGTAAAACCCTTGATGTCTCGTCTTAGTTGCGACTTTATTCGCGCATTGCACTCCAACGACTTCTCGTTGTGCAAGAACTCCCGAAAAACAGCTTCAATCTGCATACGCTCAACCGATTTCTTTCCTGGCCAGTTCTCCATCAACTTAATACAGGCACCTTCGATCTCATGAGTCTGAGTAATCTCTGCGACCTGTTTGCGGACCCACGACAGACAGGAATTCCACGTATGACCCTTTGGAAGTGATAGCCGTTCTTTTGCCACGACCTTGGGGGACAGCTGCGTTCCACCCAGAATTACATACGCGAAACCATCGGTGAACGATCTAAACCCGATGACCATCTGAAACCTCCCTATTCTTTAGGCTTCTGTACATATGTCCTATATTAAGGAATACTGCCTCGCCGACGATCCGTCAAACACATTCTCTTCCCCCCCCAACCTGCAAGACCCCGCGAGTTTGCACTTACATCGGGTGGTGCGCCCCCACTAATAGTGCTTGTCGAGACTGCCTACTCAAAGGGTAGCACACCGTGCGCGCGGTGTCAATGGAAAAGCGGAGTGTTTGGCTGGCGATCAGGCCCAAACGAGTTTGAGCCTGATCGCCCGTCTAATCCAACCTGGATTCCGGGTCAAGCCCGGAATGACGGAGGGGGGCACGCCGTTGGGCAGGCGGGCGGACAGTGCTGTCCACCCGCCCTGTTCATACATATCAAATCGAGGTACGCCGTAACATGTGACCTACGACTGAACCTCTTCCCTCAGGCGATAGCGCTTGTATATCTTCGCATAGTGGCCTTCGAGCGCCATCAGTTCGCTATGATTACCCGATTCGGCAATGCGACCGTCTTCAAGCACGTAGATCCTGTCGGCATTCTCCAGCGTGTCGGGCCGGTGCGTGATAAGGATCGCTGTCAAATCCGGCATGACGTCGTGGAGTCGCCCCCACAGCGCCGTCTCGGTGCGCGAGTCCAGAGCCGAGGTACAGTCATCCAGAATCAGTATCCGGGGTCTGGTCACCAGCGCCCGCGCCAGGGCAAGCCGCTGTTTCTGTCCGCCCGAGATTGACATCCCGCGCGTGCCGATCTGCGTTTCGATCCCCTTGGGGAAGGTGGCGATTTCGTCTTGTAGCTGGGCCACCTCCACCGCCCACGCGAGCGTGTTGTCATCGATACCGTCACGCCCGAACACGATGTTGTTGCGCACCGTGTCGGAAAACAGGATCGGTTCCTGCGGGACGTAACCGATGTTACGTCTGAGGTCCTCGAGTTTGAACTGTCGCAGGTCGTGGCCGTCAAGCCTGATCTCGCCCCCGGTGGGGTCCACCAGACGCGGCACCATGTTGACCAGCCAACTCTTGCCGGAGCCGAGGCGGCCAACCAGCGCCACCGTCTGACCCGCTTGGATTTCCAGTGATACGTCATCGACGATCTTGCGCTCACTTCCCGGAAAGAAGAACTCGACATTAACAAAGCTCAGAGCGCCCTTGACACCATCGCCGGCATGACCGCCGTTGTCGGCCACCATCGGGGCGACCTTCTCAAGCTCGACCAAGCGGTTGATCGACACCGCCGACTGTCGGGACTTCACCAGGAACTGCCCGATGTCAAACATGGGGAAGATCAGGTAGACGGTGTAGTAGACAAACGCACCTAATTTCCCCACCGACAGATTGGCGTTGATGGCCATGTAACCGCCGGCCACCAGGACAATGACAATCCCCAGTTGCCAGATGTAGAAGTACATCGACTCGACCACCGTCATGGCCTTCACGGTCGAAATCTCGGCGTCTTTGCGGTCCACGACGGCTTCGTCGAATTTGCCCTTCTGCGCCGTTTCCCTGGTGTACGCCTTGACCACCCTGATACCCGAGAAGCAGGCCTCCATGACGTCGTTGAACCTGGAGATGCGCGTCTGCAGGTGCTCGTAGCGTTTGTCCAGGATCGAGGCGCTGACAAAGAATACGACAATCAGCACCGGCAGCGGCCCGGCCACCCAGAGAGTGAGTTTGGGGTCTATCGATACCATCATAACAAGCGTGAAAGACACAAAGGCGACGGCCTCGTAGAGCCGAAATATCCCCGAGCAGGCGAACCACGAGAGTTTCTCGGCGACGTCGTCGGTCATGCGCGTTACCAGGTCACCGGTGCGGAACCTGTTGAAGAAGTCCGGGCCTTTCAATGTGATCCGGTTAAACGCATCCTGCCGAAAGAGCCATTCCAACTTCAGGTTCATCCACGCCCGATGCGACTGCACAAAGGCATAGAGAGCACTGGCGACAAGTCCCAGCACCACTATTGTCAGGGCGAAAATCGCCACCGTGTTCAGCCCCAGCGAGCTACCCAGATCGTTCAACCACACTGCCGCTGCGTTGTCCGGCACGCGGTCGGTGTCGAAATAGTCGATACTGAACTCAATGAGTCGCGGTATCGTTACCTGTAGCGCCGCCTGCACCGGAGTCAGCAGAAGCAGCACTGCCAGCACGTACGGGTAGCGCCGGTAATATCTCCAGAACCACTTGATTTTATCCAACATTGCTCGTCACTCCGTTTCGGTATTTGAACTGCAGGTGGAACAGTTTCGAGTAGTATCCGTCCGCCAGAAGCAGTTCCGTGTGCGACCCGCGTTCGATGATCTCGCCTCGCCGCACCACCAGTATCTGGTCGACATCGAGAATAGTCGAGAGCCGGTGGGCCACGATAATCGAGGTGCGGCCCGCCGTCAGCTTCTTCAGTGAAGCCTGGATATGGCGCTCGGTTTCCGGGTCGACCGAACTGGTGGCCTCGTCCAGCAGGAGCACGTCGGGATCGGTCACCAGCGCTCGCGCGAACGAGAGCAGTTGCCGCTCGCCCCGGCTGAAATTGGCGCCCTTCTCCGAAACCTTGGTGGCGTAGTTCTCCGGCAGCCGGTTGATGAAAGCGTCCGCCTCGACCGTCCGGGCCGCATCCCTGATGCGGTCATCCGATAGTTCCTCGGAGTCCAGGGAGATGTTGGACTTCACGTCTCCCGGGAACAGGAAGATATCCTGCAGGACCAGAGCGAAATGACGCCGCAGGTCGGCTTTCTTCAGGTCACGAAGGTCGACGCCATCAACCGTGATGCGCCCCTTCTGCGGATCGTATAGACGCAGGAGCAGCGAGATGACGGTCGACTTGCCGCCGCCGGTAACACCCACCAGGGCCACACGCTGTCCTACCGGGATTTCAAAGGTGACATCCTTGAGCGCCCAGTTGTCGTCGCCGGTGTACGAGAAGGAAACGTCTTCGAATCGGATCACCTTCTTCAGCCCGCCCCAGGTCAACGGGGTAACCGGGTCGGGCAGTTTCTGCGGCGTAGCCAGCAAGGCGAAAATCCGCTTGGCCCCGGCGATGGCCTTCTGCAACGTTGACAACTGCTCCGAGACGCGCCAGATGGGGTCGAACGAACGCCAGATCAGAATGATGAACATGATGATCGTCCCCGACGTAATTAGCTGCGCCTGCCGCCAGTGATCGCCGAAGAAAAGAACCACGCCGAACATGACCGACTCAAAGAAAAACACGGTGTTGAAAAAGAGAACGACGGCGATATTGACGTAAGTGTCCTCTTTGAATTTCAGCCGGTTGACCTCGCTGACTCTCGCCCGGGCATAGCGGCCGCGGTGAAATATCTGCACGATCGACATGCCGTGCAGAAACTCGGTCAGCGCCGCGGTCACCTCGGCCATTTTCTTGCGTACATTCAGAAAGCGATGTGTGGTCTTTCTCTCAAAAATGACCACCAGCAGACCGACCAGCGGCACCACAATCAGAAGCAGTGAAGCCAGCCGCCAGCTATAGTAGAACATGACGGCGTAGATCCCTATGACCAGCAGGAGATCGCCCACCACCAGCACTACCGTGTTGGTGAAAAGCAGCCGCAGCGATTCGGTGTCGGACTCAATACGGGCCAACAGCCGGCCGACCGGGTTGCGATCGAAGAATGACACGTCCAATGACAGAACATGGTTGAACAGCTTCTGCTTCAGAGCCATCATCACCTTCTGTCCGATCACTTCCAGCCGTACCCGCTGGACGTACTGCAGAGTTATCGTGGCCACCTGGATGACGCCGATCAGCAGCGCCGTCATCAGAAGCCCGTCGAAATCACGGCTCTTGATGTCGACATCGACCGCCTCTTTGAGGAGGATCGGCCAGTAGAGCGACAGCAGCGTGGCAGCAGCCAACAGCACAAAACACACCACCAGCCCCGTGGAATGCTCCCTGAGCAACGGAAGCAGCCGGGCAAACGCCTTCCTTGAGCTGATGTCTTTTTCTTCAGAGGTGATCTGTTCGTCTTCGTAAAACTCGGCACTCATTTTCTTACCTTTGCATTTGCTGTTTCCGGCTCACGGCCCGGCGGGAACAACGACAACAAAAAAGCCCGCCGAACCAGGTTAGTCGCGACGGGCAAGTGGTCTATTGTGAATACTTTCACAATCGTCTCTTGCACCTCCCGTCACGGGCACCGCCAATCAGTGGATTGACAAGCATGCAGATAAACTTAGTCATGAAATCCTCTCTTCGTTTCTGCATTCCGCAACGGTTATAGGTTAAGCATTGTGCTCTGTTACGATACTTCTTTACAAAGGTTTCGACCAATATACGTTCATCTTTGGCCGTGTCAAACAAATTTATTCATTTTTTTTCGCCTACGGACACGGCGGCGGTTCGGGGCCCTCGTTGAACATGTAGTCCACCAAATAGACCAGGTCGGCTATGTCGATTGGCTCGACGCCACTGCCGTCTACGTCGCCTTCGCCCCAGCACACGGGAGTGGGTCCCTCATTGAACATGTAGTCCACTAAGTAGACCAGGTCGGCGATGTCTATCGGAAGGACACCGCTGTGGTCTATGTCTCCACGGATGGCGCAACAGCTCCAGGGAATCCAGGGACAATAGTTGACATTATCGCTAACGGCGTTTCCAAGGCCTTCCGTCGGGAAGAACTCCGCCACGATGTTCAGCATGCTCTCGACGGGAAAACACTGGCCAATGGAAGCTTCGTCAGTGCCGTCGGTGTCTTCCGGCCCATCAGAGGCGCCCCAGTTGTTGCCGGAGGCATTGACACCATTCGACAGGTCAGCGCTGTAAAACAGACCCCAGTAATTGTCGTGAATACTGTTGTCTTGTATGACAACTCCTGTTGGGTCATGGTCAGTGGCTGGATTCCCGAAATTGCTACCTACCAGTATTCCAGTGTTTTTGTAGGTGCGGCTGCCGACAGTTTTTTCGTCAGCATAAGTTAAGCCCATATCATATATCTCGTTGGCGATTATGATAACATCGTTGGCCCAGGTCTGAATGCCGTTGACGCCGTCACTGATAGTGTTGCCGCTGATAATTACATTAGCCCCACTTATGGCGCCATCGTCTTCTATATGGATGGAAGCGTAGTCCCAGTCGCCGGTTCCATCGGCGCCATGATAGTTACACTGGGCCAGCGTGTTATTGTAGACATAGGTATATGGAGAACCAATGGCCTGAATACCCGGATACTTGCACAGGGAGATGGTGTTGCCAATAACTTGAATCCTGTCCGATGTTCCCGTGGCGTTCGAGCGTATTATGTTTATACCCTTGTCGTTAGTACTGCTGATGGTGTTATCATAAATATGGACATATTTACTACCAAAAGTTTGAATACAGCTACAACCCCAGGACATTGAGCAATCAGATAACGTATTGCCTATTATTTCTGTCCGGGTCGCCTCGCTGGCAGACTCGCAGTATCTTACATAGATACCCTTATCTCCACAGTCAGTGATTGTGTTGTAGCTTATGGTAGTGCTCGGCGTAGCTATCTCACCGATACCACAGTTACTCGCGGTCTCTACAGCGCAGTGGGTTATTGTGCAACCTGTGTAGGTAGTGTTGCTACGGTCAAAGAAGAAGCCGTGCTTACAGTTTACTACCTTAATCCCCTGTATAGTTATGTTGGCTGCGCCTATCTCGAAGCCGTTATTGATGGATTGCGGTGTAGCATATCGCACCAATACATTCTCAGGATTCCCAGTATCGCCGGTAATAGTCACCCCTTTATTCACATCTATCGCTGAAGTGATGGTATACGTCCCCGCCGTTACGTTGACCGTGCTGCCGGTGACCAGATCGACGCCTTCCTGAATTCGTCCAGCTTCACCGAACTGCGGGCTGTCGTCATCAACCCAGAGAGTCGCGAAGTCACCCTGGAAACCGGGCACGCCCGGCTCCGTGTCGGTGCCCATGTCCAGCCAGGGAGTGTAATCAACATTGCCGCTGACTTGCGCGGCCACACCAGACGGCGTGTTGTCGCCCAGCCAGTTGCCGGAGGCATTTACACCATTGGACAGGTCGGCGCTGTAAAACAGACCCCAGTAATTATCGTGCATACTGTTATCTTGTATGACAACTCCTGTTGGATCATGGTCAATGGCTGGATTCCCGAAATTGCTACCAACTAGGATTCCGGAGTTCTTATAGGTACGGAGGCCAACAACTTTCTCATTAGCATAGGTTTTGCCCATGTCATATATCTCGTTGTTGGTGACTTGACAATCATCTGCCCAGATCTGTATGCCGTTTATACAATCATAGACTGTGTTGCCATCGACGATGCAATGATCGCTATGTTCCGTGCCATCATTAGATTCCTGAACGTGGATACCAGCGTAGTCCCAGTCACCAGTACCATCTATGCCATAATAATTGCAGTTATATACTGTATTATTATAAACATAGGTATATGGACATATGTAGACAAAGATACCTTGCCAATAACAGTCCGAGACAGTATTGTTTGTCACCTCCACCCTATTTGCCGTACTGGTAGCAGCACTATTATGCAAATGTATGGCTGGAGCTCCACTAAACTCATTACCGGTATGGCCTTGATCTTTGATTGAGGTAAACGTGTTATCATCGATGACAATCGAATTACAGTTATATACCCATATACCCCGGTACATATTGGTGAAAGTGTTATGCTGTATTGTAATTGTTCTTGCACCTGGGCCAATAATCACAATACCGCACTCGCCACCCGGATCCGCATCCGCAGATGGCCCAACATTTGAGATTGTGGTATATTCAACGGTATGGCCGGTTCCACAACCGCTCCAGAAGTTGATACCACGTTTACCTGGTTGGTCCAATATACAATGAGATATTGTACATCCCGTAGGATTACCAGCGGTGAAGGCAACTGCGTATCTTCCGCTTATTGTTTT
>JAGLXI010000112.1 GCA_023132995.1 Candidatus Zixiibacteriota bacterium
CCACCAACTGCTTCCGCGATGTTGCTGTAATGTTGCCCAACAGCCCGCTCCCGTCAAACACTTTCTGGCCCTGGCCGCCTTCTGAGCAAAAAGAAAGGCTATTATCCCGTTGCCGTACTTGGTCGGCAAGGTATATTCACTATATGGTTAAGGAATATGTTGGCTACGTATGCCAGTGTTTTCGAGTTTCTTACAAACCTGCATGGCAGGGGGCCGGGAATCTGGTCGGGAATCTGGTGACCGCCTTTATCTCAATTGCTCTTGCCAGATACCTCACCCCCTGGATTCAATCAAGATTTCAGGAGGAAGATATGCGGGCATTTGTCACGGGGATCATGGGAAGTATCGTATGCATAGTGTGTTTTCTAGTTCTGCGCATGCTCTTTGTGGCCCCGTTCCTGATGTATCGGGAAAAGGAGAGGGCGCAGAGGGAACTTCATGATTTTGTCAATGGGGATACGCCTGACCTGCCCTTCGGTGATGCGATTGCTCTGGTAAACGAGTCCTTTCCCGAGCGGGATTACTCGGACGAGAAAATTGCTGAACAAATAGTGCGTATGGCATTTAGGGAAAAAATACGAGCCTGGGGGCAGCCCCCGCTACTCGGTTCCATGTCACCGTTGGCAAGTACGCCAGTCGAAATCCCACACCAGTTTTTTTACGATCCGAACTATGGACCTACTGAAGACGGCGGATACTTGTTTGAGATTCTCACAAGTCTTCCCGGATGGCCGGACTGGCAAGAACACGAAAAATACCTCAATGTGATGGTCAATCGCGGCCAGATAGTTGCGGCCTTTTCTAACAAAATTGATCCCAAGGAATAAACTATGTAGCCGGTCGTACAACCCGGGGTGAAGGCGGCTATACGCATGTTTTTCAACAGCGACCTGGCTGTTGGGTGGGTCGAGGCCATGTTGTGGCGAACTGGGCGGAGCAACGGCTCAGGATGTTTGCCCCGATTGTCAGTTTTTTCTGCCGTCTGGTCACTTTAGACTGACAGCCGTTGTCAGCGGCAACTTTTACTTTGATCCCACGCGGAATGTGATATGTTTATGGCTCGGCGATAACTTACTTAGACTGATGGCAAACAAGAAAATTCACATAAAGAAAGGTACCTGAGAAATGGCAGTGACCATTACGGCCGGCGATCGCAAGAGGGCGCTCGAGACCGCTCTTTCCCAGATTGAGCGGTCATTCGGCAAAGGATCAATCATGCGCTTAGGGGACTCCACGGTCCTTGAGGTAGAGGTGATTTCCACCGGCTCTCTGGGGCTTGACCGCGCCCTGGGCGTCTGGGGAATCCCGCGCGGGCGAGTTACGGAAATATTTGGACCGGAATCGTCGGGGAAAACGACGTTGGCTCTGCATATCATCGCCGAGGCGCAGAAAGTAGGTGGTGTGGCGGCCTTTATCGACGCCGAACACGCCCTCGACGCTGCTTACGCGCGGGCGCTCGGCGTCAACACCGATGAGTTACTCGTGTCGCAGCCGGACACCGGTGAACAGGCGCTGGAAATTACTGAGACGCTTGTCCGCTCCGGAGGAGTGGATATCGTAGTGATCGATTCGGTGGCTGCCCTGACGCCCAAGGCGGAAATCGAGGGCGAAATGGGTGACGCCCACATGGGTTTGCAGGCGCGGTTGATGTCGCAGGCGCTGCGCAAGCTCACGGCGATAATCTCCAAATCCAAAACGGCGGTCGTTTTCATCAACCAGATTCGGATGAGGATTGGTGTCATGTTCGGCAACCCGGAAACAACCACCGGAGGTAACGCTCTCAAGTTCTACTCCACGGTGCGGCTGGACATCCGGCGCATCGCCACGATCAAAGACGGTCAGGAAATAATCGGCTCCCGTACCCGGGTGCGGGTGGTCAAGAACAAAGTAGCGCCGCCGTTCCGCGACTCCGAGTTCGACATCATCTACGGCCACGGAATATCGCACGAGGGTGAGCTGCTTGATTTCGCTGTCGAGAACAATATCGCGGACAAGTCCGGTTCCTGGTTCAGCTATGGCTCCGACCGCCTCGGGCAGGGGCGTGAGAACGCCAAGCAGTTCCTGGTTGAACACGACGACGTGCGCGCCGAAATCCTGGGCAAAGTCAAGGAAGCTCTGGGTTGCAAACTTGTCGTATCGGAGGCGAAAGAGGAGTAGGAGGAGCGTGTCCATTTACGCTTTGCGCCATTGACTTAACGATTTGTTTGGTTCCAGGGGCGGCCCCCCCGGTCCGCCCCTGACCGACTTCTGGGACAGCCCCGAGATACCTGACGGCGAAATAACGCAGGAATGATGTTGGGGCGGGCGGTCGAGAGGCTTACAATTTCCCTGTGAGGTAGGCGCGTTGCAGCGCGGTTTCCCCCAATCTCCCCTTGACAGGCAGGCAAAGCGCACTCTATCTTGACTTCGGCATTACTCTTGAACAAGAGGGGCCAAAGGCCCATACGTCGCTGTGCGCCACAGGTAAGCAGGTGCGCCCTATGGATTTTACTGGACTGTTCAAACTGGTCTTCGTTGGCCTCAAACCCGTCCTGGAAAACCACGCCGGTCTGGGCGTGTTGGTCTCGGAACGGGCCAGGTTCGAAGGCTGGTTGAAGGTGGAGTTCTGCCGGGTTCTAACTCAGCAGGGAATTCAGCCGGAGACCGAATCCAGCAGATATGACGTGGTATTCGACAAATGGGCGGTGGAGTTGCGGACAGTCACCACCAATCTGCGTCACGACCACGTCAGGAATGTCAAGCTCTCGACCCGAAAGAATGTCGAGACCCTGATCAAGGATATCTGGAAACTTACCAACCCCGGTCGGTCGGTCGGCTTTTCCCACCGTGTTATCCTGTTTGTTGTCTTCCCGATGACACCCGACGACGACAATTGGCAGGACAATCATCTCGGGCAGATATCATCGGAGTTGATCCGTCTGGAAGCGATGTCGTTCCAGTTTGCCGGGGGGATTCCGGGCATGCTGTATTTGGGGCTCTGTACGGGCGAGTAGTCATATCGGTCTATCGGCCAGGTATGCGCCGACACGATATCCCCACATCTGGAGCTTGGACTTCTCTGCCGGCTGCCCGGCGGCCGGACGGTGATACTGCCGATTTCAGCAAGTTTCCATTTACAAAAAAGCAGAGACCGATGTTCAAAACACCGGCCTCTGCCACTCCAGCGCAAAAGCGCTACTTGCTTTAACCTCGTTTATTTATACAACGAATGGAGTCGCGGGATCCAGCCGCTAAGAAGATTTCTGTGATTTCCGTACGGTGTTCCGTTTGGGAGAGACCGTCCGGCGCTTGTCGGGATCAACGTTGTCAACTATCCATGCCAGGCCGACTTCTTCCCAGTTCGACTCGATGCCGGCGTCGATATAGCGCTCCCACTCGTAGATGCCCGTCTGCTTGGCGATGCGCTTGAACTGCATGGTCGTGATCTCATCGCTGAGAATGACGACCGAACGTACCATGCCGAGCTTCTTGTATAGTCGCTGGCCGCGTTTCAGGGCCGGCTGAGACTCCGGTGGTAGGATCTCCAGGTCCCTCATATCCACGAACACGCCGAACTTTTCATCGGCGGTGGCCAGTACCTCTTTCGATTCGACCAGCCACGCCTCCATTTCGTCCACGCCGATCAGCCCGGAGAAAGTAAGGTGAAAGCCGTATGGTTCCTTGCGTATCTTATACATGGGGCGCCTTATGCACGGGACATGAAAATATCTGGGCCAACAACGGTCTCCCTGAATTCCCGATCAATGTTCGCTTCTCCGCAGAGTACTTACTGTTATCCTTTTTCGGACAGACGTCGTCTTCCTTTAGCAGACTGTTGAAAAAGTCGCAGTAGCCGACCGCCGAAGCATTGATGCCGGTGCTGCCAGGCGTCTCGAGGTAGTAACTCAAAAGATTCCGTGGGCGGCAGCCCCCGGTCTGCCCCATCCGTCTTATTGGCGAAAGCCAATATCCAATCTTCGAATCCAAGGTGGATTCCGGGTCAAGCCCCCAATGACAAGGGGAGGTTGCGTCGTCGCCAGGTCCAAACGAGTTTGAACCTGCCACCCGTTGCCCGTCCCTTTAATGCTTTTTGCTATGCCGGTTCTTCGAGCGAAGCGCGAAAGACAGACTTGCCTGCAAACTTGTTTGGGGGTGACTTTTTCGGGTCCAAACGAGTTTGAACCTGCCACCCGTTGCCGTGGGCGGTGGTCTCGCCCGGTCTGCCCCTGAACGACTTCTGGGATAACCTCTCTCTGTCTGGTAGTAGCGCAAATCCATAGAGGCGTCGGGTAGAGACACCCAATGCCACCCTTTGGAGTACGTTTTTCAACAGGCCTTCCGCGGAGATGACGGAGGTGCCCTCAGAGATGATCTGTAAAAGATGGCATTGGATGTTTTGCGTTCTGTCCCGAGTTTCGGAGCAGCCTGTTAGTCCACAATCCTCCTTTTGGCGCGTATCGACTGACGGAAGAAGGCTGCCGCCCGCCCCGGACAGGAACAGGCCGGTCACGGACAATTCTCCTTCCATTCGTAAGTCGCGACCGTTATCATGACTCATGCTCGCCAACAACTTGAACGCCGACGGCTGATGTGCCGCCGGGGCCGACTTAAGGAGGATTATTCAACATGTCCACAGACCATGTGCCTTCCCATCACGGGCCGGGGGAAGCCCCCCAGGGGGAGTATCCCAACGAAACCATAAGACTGCTGCACGAGAGATCCAGTTGCCGCAGTTTCCACGACCGGAATATCCCCCCCGATGTGCTGCAGTATGTGCTGGGAGCCGGAATCCACGCCGCCACCGGGGGCAACCTACAGCCCTATTCGATCATTCAGATTGAGGACGAGAAACAAAAGAAGAAACTGGCCACGATTTGCGAGCAGGAGTTCATCAGCGCCGCCCCGGTAGATCTGCTGTTCTGTATCGACTGGCGTCGCAATCGGAGATGGGCGGAACTTGAGACAGCCCCCTTCAGCGCCACCAATTCTTTCCGGCATTTCTGGATTTCGTTTCAGGATACGGTCATGGCGGCTCAGAACATTTGCACTGCAGCCGACGCCTTGGGGTTGGGCTCGGTCTATATTGGCACCGTGGTTGACTTCCTCCCGGAGTGCCGGGAGATGTTTGAACTTCCCGACGGGGTGTTGCCGGTGGTGCTGCTTTGCCTGGGATACCCCAAGATCAGGCCTGAGCCCCGAAAAAAGCTCGGTGTGCCGGTCGTGGTTCATAGCGAGAAGTACCGGGAGTTGGAGGACAAGGAACTTCTGGACGCGTTTGAGCAGAAGTACCCCCCGCTGCCGCCCGAGCGGAGAGGGCCGGTTGCCGAGGAACAGCTCGAGAAGATAGCCCAGGTCTGCCGCGAAGTACACGGCGAGCGGTTTGCGGCAAGTTGCGTCGACAGGATACGGAAACAGGGTCGCATAAGCGCCGTCCAGAGGTATTTCGGTCTTCACTACCGGGCCGATGTCATGCCTGCGGACAACGAACGATTCCTTGCCGTAATAGAGGACTTTGGTTTCAAGTGGTTTCGTCCGTACAAGCCAAAGACCCCCTGAGATATAGTCTACACCACCTGTTATCTGCCCCGTTGCCGACCGATCAGAGGGTCGTCGCTCGCTCTTTTCTCCTCGTGGTGACCACTTTGTTCTCGACCTTTCGCAGTCGGCCGTCGTATCTTTATTGGCAAGCATGTTCGACAAAGTGAAAAGGACCATTGCTCACCACGAACTGATCATCCGGGGTGATTCCATCCTTGTCGGTCTCTCCGGCGGGCCTGACTCGGTTGCCCTGCTGCATATCCTCACGCGGCTCAGGGGAAAAATGAAGCTTACCCTGACGGCGATCTATATCAATCATGGCATTCGCGTAAGAGCCGCCAAAGAGGAAGAGCGACAGTGCCGGGATTTGTGCGAACGGTTGGGCGTGGAACTGATTATCGTTCGCGAGGACATCCCCACCTTAGCCGCCGGAGCGCGAGCCGGTCTTGAGGAAACGGCACGCGATTTTCGCTACGAGATTTTCGAGCGGATAGCCGGCGACTCCGGTCACGACCGAATCGCCATCGGTCATCACGCCGACGACCGGGTGGAAACCGTTCTCTTCCGTGTTCTTCGCGGGACGGGCCGCACCGGTCTTCAGGGTATTCCTGTCGCGCGCGGCAGAATAATGCGACCGCTCTATGAATGTACAAAGCAGGAAATCCGCAGCTACCTGAAGAAGCACAAACTGGCCTTCAGTGAGGACGAGTCCAACAAGGACCCGCAGTTCGCCAGGAACTATATCCGCAACACGCTCCTGGTTGATATTCGCAAGAGATTGAACCCGGCGGTGGATCGGGCACTTTTGAATCTGTCGGAGACTGCGGCCGATGAAGAACGGTTCCTGCAGCAAGTGGTATCGCGGGCGGTAAGAAAATGCGTTCGCAGCACCGTCGGCGGCAAAATAGCGCTTGATTTAATCATCTTTCGTGGTTATGATATTTGGTTAAGGCGTCGCCTGCTAAGGTATTGCATTGCAGAGCTTTTGGGGCCGGGGCAGACGCTGGACAAGGAGGTGGTAGATCGCATCGACCGCCTGGGTATCTCGGTCGGCAAGTCGATTTCTTTGCCGCGTGGCATCCAGGTGGTACCGGCCGGCGGGAAGTTGGTTGTGTGCCGTAAGCGGAACCGCCGCTTCAGCCACCGGCTGGCGCCCGGTAAGGTTTGTCGTCTTGAGAACCTCGAGTTGAATTTCCGCTGCCGTGTGGAAAGTCGCACGCTGACGGCGCTGAAAACGGAAAGACGCGCCCGCCGCGTGCTGATAGATCATGGCAAGCTGACGCCGCCGCTGGTGGTTCGCAACATCAACTCCGGCGACCGCTTCCGGCCGCTGGGTATGAAGGGAACCAAGAAGGTAGGAGACTACCTTACGGACAGAAAGATACCGCCCGTATACCGGGACGAAATCCCGGTGGTGTGCGATTCCGTAGGAATAGTGTGGCTGGCCGGATTCGAGATTGCTGACCGCGTGAAACTTGACCGTTTGACAGAAGAGGTGTTGTCAATTGAGTATTACCAGCGAAGAGAAAATAGGGCGAAAGCCGTTTGAGTTGTTGTTTGACCAGCGACGGCTGGCGACGGTTATCGCTGAACTCGCTGATCGGATCAATGCCGACTACGCCGACCAGACACCTGTGCTGTTGGGCGTGCTCAAGGGCTGTTTTGTATTTATGGCTGATCTCATTCGCCAGATTCAACTCCCGGTGGAAGTGGAATTCGTCTCGGCTTCATCCTATCGGCACGGAACAACTCAGGAGAGTGAGTTGGCTTTTAATGGACCGCTGTCGATTCCCCTCACGGGGCGGCACGTGCTGATAGTTGAGGCAATAGTCGATACCGGTCGGACGGTGGATACGATCCGCAAGCGCGTGGACGTGCTGGAGCCAGCCTCGGTGGAGGTGGTCACGCTGATCGACAAACCGGCCAGCCACCGGGTCAAACTGGACATCAAGTACAAAGGGTTTTCCATCGGCAACGAGTTTGTTATCGGCTTCGGGCTGGACAATACCCAGAGGTACCGCAACCTTCCCTTTGTCGGAAAGATGATTGATCTGCAATGAACCGGTTTCTTTCCGATATTATTAGAATACGGCGGACTGGGCGGAAGTATAACTATACACGAGAACACTGCCGGATGGTGATTTTATGACCGACGAGAACCCCGACAAGAACCGTTTCTCCCTTTCCGGCAAGGATAAGGAAGACAAACCGGGCAAACCGTCACTCTTACGCGGCACCGGCAAGTCGCTGGTTTTCTGGCTGGCCCTGTTCCTGGTGGTGTTTATCGCCTACTCCTACTATTCCAGTTTCAGTCAGGACACGGTGGAGATCACCTATTCGGAGTTTGTCCAGGAAATGGACAATGAGAATATCCTCGATATTTCTTTTACCGAGCGGGAAATTGAAGGTAGTCTGCGCGAGCCCAAGGTTTTTGCCTCGACCAGCACAAACAGGTCCTTCTCCAAGTTCAAGTCGCGGATACCTTTTCCGGACACTAACTACGAGCTTATCAAGAGGTTGGAACAGAGTGGTGTGAAGATCGTCGCCAAGGTGCGCGGTCCCGACATGTTTTCAATCCTGGTGGCGGCCGCTCCGTGGGTCATCCTGGTGTTGATTTGGCTGTTTTTCATAAGACAGATGCAGGGGGCGTCGGGTCCCAAGGGTCTGTTCTCGTTCGGCAAGAGCAAGGCCAAGCTTCTTACCGACGAACGCCCGCGGGTGACGTTCAAGGATGTTGCCGGGGCCGACGAGGCCAAGGAGGAACTGGAGGAGATAATCGAGTTCCTCCGGGAACCGGGCAAGTTCCAAAAGCTCGGCGGTAAGATTCCCAAGGGGGCGCTGCTGCTTGGTGCCCCGGGCACCGGCAAGACCCTGCTCGCTCGGGCGGTGGCAGGAGAGGCTGACGTACCGTTCTTCTCCATGTCCGGTTCCGATTTCGTGGAGATGTTCGTGGGCGTCGGCGCCAGCCGCGTACGCGACCTGTTTGAGCAAGGCAAAAAGAACGCACCGTGTATTATCTTCATTGATGAAATCGATGCCGTCGGAAGACAACGGGGAGCGGGGCTGGGCGGCGGTCACGATGAACGCGAGCAGACACTCAACCAGTTGCTGGTCGAGATGGATGGCTTCGAGTCCAACGAGGGCGTCATCCTGCTGGCCGCGACCAATCGCCCCGACGTGCTCGATCCAGCACTGCTGCGACCAGGCCGGTTTGACCGACAGATCGTGGTCGCCACGCCCGATGTCAGGGGCCGCAAGGGGATTCTCGAGGTCCACGTTCGCAAGATCAAGCTGGCGGACGATGTCGAGCTGTCGGTGCTGGCGCGCGGAACGCCCGGCATGACCGGCGCTGACCTGGCCAACATGGTCAACGAGGCGGCGCTGCTCGCCGCGCGCACGGATAAGGACGCGGTCTCAATGGAAAGCTTTGAGGAGGCCAAGGACAAGGTCATGATGGGATCGGCGCGCAAGTCGCTGGTAATCTCCGAGGAGGAGAAGAACGTTATCGCCCACCACGAAGCGGGACACACGCTGGTGGCCAAGTTCCTGCCCAAGGCGGACCCCATTCACAAAGTGACCATCATACCGCGGGGCCTGGCTCTCGGCCTGACACAGTCACTCCCGTTGGATGAACGCCACACGCATTCCAGGGAATACCTCGAATCGACTCTGGCGGTGCTGATGGGCGGCCGCGTGGCCGAGCTTCTTGTCTTCAACCAGCTCGACACCGGCGCCGGCAATGATCTGGAACGCGCTACCAAGCTGGCCCGCAAGATGGTCTGCAACTGGGGCATGTCGGACAAAGTCGGGCCGGTCACTTTCGGCAAAACGGAAGAGCACATCTTCCTCGGGCGTGAGATGGCGCAGCAGAAAGATTACTCCGAGGCCTCGGCGGTTATCATCGACGAGGAAGTACGAGCCTTTATCGAGCGGGCCGAAGACACAGCCAGAGAGATCCTTCGCAAGAACATTGACAAACTTCGCAAACTGGCCGAAGCGCTGCTCGAAAGAGAAATAGTCGACGGCCGCGAAGTGGACGAGATCATCGGCAGGCCGTCTGGAGACATGGAAGAAGTCAAGCCGCCCGTCCCGACACCGGAGAAGTGACCGGTGATAGTCGATCGCAAGAAGATCCTCAAAGGTGTGAAGCTGATTCTTGAGGGAGTCGGGGAAGATCCGGCCCGCGAGGGGTTAGTGCGTACGCCCGAGCGCATCCTTGAGTATTTCGAAGAGGTTCTGGACGGGTACGACGAAGACCCCACCGCCGAGCTTCGCAAATATACCACCTCCAACAAAGACGAGATGATTATCCTGCGGGACATCTCCTTCTATTCTCTGTGCGAACATCACATGCTGCCTTTTTTCGGCAAAGTGCACATTGCGTACATTCCTCAGGACGACCGCGTGGCCGGTTTCTCCAACCTGGTCCGCGTGGTGGAGATACTCTCTCACCGGCTGCAGGTCCAGGAGCGTATGACCACCCAAATCGCCGATTCAATCGTGGAGGCCATCCACTGCAAGGGAGTGCTGATCGTGGTAGAGGCCGAACATCTGTGTCTGACCATGCGCGGCATCAAGAAGCCCGGCAGCAAGATTGTGACTTCGGCCATTCGGGGCGGCATGCGCAAGACCGCCACCCGTATTGAGGCCCTGACCCTGCTTAGCCGGATGGGGATTTAGCAGGTTGTCGAAAAAGCCTTTTGTCATATTTGGAAGCCGGCGGATTCGTTATAAGCGTGGTGTCGGGTGTCCCGAGGCTGTCCGACATCTGACGGCACATTATCGTAGGGATGACAGGGGAGCGCAACGGGATTGATCCGAACGTTACATTGGGGTTGACCCATAGAGTGACAAAGTAACTGTTTTGCATTCTGTTCCGAGTATAGAGCATCCTGCAATGCGGGCAACCACGGACACTACGCCTTGATCCCGTCGAAGAGGAAGGAAATAAGGTACTCCTCCATGTCGCGGGGCGGGAGCCGTTGTCCGGCATATTGTCCTTCCACGAGGGTGCCGATAACCAGCGCCGTCAAGCGCCCGGTCAACTCCACGTCGAAGTCGCCCCTAATCTCGCCGGTCTGCTCGCCACGAGCGATTATCTCGGTCACGTAGCCGCTGAAATGCCGCTCTATGTCTATTCCCTCAAGCTTGACCGCGGAATGATCCATGGCGTTGGTGATAAAGAGGTAGAATCGCTCCTCTTCGCGAGACAACCTGGAGTCGACCGCCAGCGCCTGATAGAGGGATCGCAGTCGGTCTCTGGTCAGCACGGCACGTTCATTCATCCGCAATTCTGCCATCCACCCAGCCAGGTAGTCGTCAAAGACAAGTACCGTGAACTCCAGTAGATGGCTCTTGGACGGGAAGTACTGAAAAAACGAACCCTTGGAGATGGCAGCCTCGTGACACA
This sequence comes from Candidatus Zixiibacteriota bacterium, assembly GCA_023132995.1. Classification (GTDB taxonomy): domain Bacteria; phylum Zixibacteria; class MSB-5A5; order GN15; family FEB-12; genus JAJRTA01. The sequence continues at coordinate 10,928 of JAGLXI010000112.1, forward strand.
GGTCGTCCACCGACAGGCCGTCGTATCCGTACTCACCGAGCAGCCTGATTGCAGCACGGTAGATCTGGCTTTTCTTCTCGGGCGAAAGACGGCGGAAAGTGTCGGCGACGACTCCGCGCGCCACCAGTTTCACCACTACGTTTTCATCCAGCATCAGCGCTGTCTCCACGTAAGACCGGGCCGGGCGCAGGGTCGACGCCGTCCCGTCGCGGGCCATGGGAATTGTTCATAATGACCATCTGGTCATAAATTATATACTAATAATATAAAAAAGCAAGGGGAAACCGGATTTCATTTGACACCATTACGGGCACTCTCTATCATGGCGACCGACAGATTGTCGGGTAACGGTCGCGAAAGCGGGAAAGGATTCCATACTATGGGTAAGGTACGCGTAGCCATAATCGGTGTCGGCAACTGCGCCTCGTCATTGGTGCAGGGAGTTGAGTTTTACAAGAAGGCCAAGGATGACGACTTCGTCCCGGGATTGATGCACGTCAACCTTGGCGGCTATCACATACGCGACATTGAGTTCTCGGCCGCTATTGACATTGACAAGAACAAGGTGGGCAAAGACCTTTCGGAGGCTATCTTCTCCAAGCCGAACAACACCTACGTGTTCTCCAAAGTACCGAAGTGCGGTATCACCGTACAGCGGGGCATGACCCACGACGGGCTGGGGTACTATCTCTCACAGGTCATAGAGAAGGCTCCCGGGGACACCGTGGATATTGTCAAGCTGCTCAGGGAGACCAAGACGGATGTTGTCGTCAGCTACCTTCCGGTCGGTTCCGAGGAAGCGACCAAGTGGTACGTGGAGCAGATTCTCGATGCCGGCTGCGGTTTCGTAAACTGCATCCCGGTCTTTATCGCCAGAGAGCCATACTGGCAGAAGCGGTTTAAGGAGAAGGGTCTCCCGGTTATCGGCGATGACATCAAATCGCAGGTCGGCGCTACTATTACGCACCGGGTGCTCACGCGGCTGTTCCTGGAGCGCGGCGTGAAGCTGGACCGGACCAGCCAGCTTAACGTGGGCGGGAATACCGACTTTCTCAACATGCTGGAGCGCTCACGGCTGGAGTCCAAGAAGATATCCAAGACCAACGCCGTCACGAGTCAACTCACTTACGACATTGGACCGGGCAACGTCCACATTGGCCCTTCCGACTATGTCGAATGGCTGAGCGATCGCAAGTGGGCTTATATCCGCATGGAAGGGACCACGTTCGGCGAGGTCCCGCTGAATGTGGAACTGAAGATGGAGGTCTGGGACAGTCCCAACTCCGCCGGTGTGGTGATCGACGCTATCCGCTGCTGCAAGCTGGGTCTGGACAACGGTCTTTCCGGAGCCTTGATAGGACCCTCGGCTTATTTCAAAAAATCGCCGCCAATCCAGTACACCGACGACGAGGCAAGGCGGCTAACGGAGGAGTTCATCGCCAAATACGGCTGGAAGCAGACCGCGCAGAAGCCGCGCAAAGTGAAAGTCGCCGCCAAGAAGGTTACCGTTCGGAAGCCGGCGGTTAAGAACAAGACCACAGCGACGGCAGCGAAAAAACGAGTAGTGACCAGAAAAAAGTAGTAACACTCTGCTCTATTGACTAATATGACCGGCGATTGATCGAATCGCCGGTTTTTCATGGGAGTTTCCCAAGCTTGGGTGTACGCATGAGTGTCAGGCCAGCCAGAGGACTCTTCGTTACCTTCGAGGGGATTGACGGGTGTGGAAAAACCACCCAGGCTGTTTTGACATATCAGTATCTTTCCGGCCACGACCACCAGGTAAAGCTCCTGCGCGAACCTGGCTCGACGAGGACCGCCGAGAGGATCAGAAAGATACTTCTGGACCGACGCCTTACCATCGAACCGGCTACCGAGCTTCTCCTTTATGAGGCGGCCCGCGCGGAAATAACCTCCCGGGAGATTGTCCCCTTCCTCGCACAGGGCAAAGTGATACTGTGTGACCGCTTCTACGACAGCACCACTGCCTACCAGGGTTACGGCAGGAAAATGGATATCAGGATGGTGCGTTCCCTGCACCGGGTGGCGGTGGGCGACCTCAAGCCGGATTTGACCATGCTGCTGGATATCGACCCCGGCCTGGCTCTGTCCCGTTTAGGCAACCACCGGGATCGACTGGAAGCCCAGTCCCGCGCCTTCTTTGACCGTGTCCGGCGCGGATTCCTGGAAATCGCCCGGAAGGAAAGAAGGCGCGTGAAGGTCATCGACGCTTCCCAGTCGGTTGAGGACATCTTCAGCGACATCAGGAAGATACTGGCCAGAAGAATCGAGATCACATGAGTCAATCCGCTCCCGTACTGGATCGCCGCTCGGTTTTCGTGTCCCTGGTCCTGGTTACGTTCATGGTGCTTGTCACCGGGGGCATGGCGGTCTATGTGCTCTCCGACCCGGGCATTGAGCCGGCCTACCGGCTGGTCGCGGCGGCCATGCACATCGAGAAGAACTACCACCGCCAGGTCGACTGGGATCGGCTTGTAATCGCCGCTCGCCGGGCCATTACCGGCCGTCTCGATCGCTATACGGATTACGTGACATCATCCGCATTCAGCCGCATGGAGGAGCATGAGTCAGGCGCGTACGGCGGCATTGGCGTGACCGTGATCGCCGATGAACGGGGTCTCCTGATCGTGTCGGTGCGCGAGAACGGGCCGTCCGATGAGGCGGGCCTGCTGACTGGTGATATTATCGTCACGGCTGACTCGTGCGATTTTGCGACTATGAGTCTGTCCGAAGCCTCCGCCGTTCTGCGCGGCGAAGAAGGAACAACCGTGGCCCTGATCGTTTACCGCCCGGCCGACCGGAACACTCTCAACGTGACCGTTGTTCGGCGCCGGATATCGTTTGTGCATGTTCCGTATGCCGGCTTCACGCCGGACAGCGTGGTGTACATAAGGCTGCTCGATTTCGACTCGGGCGCGGCGGACGATGTCCGGGCCGCCGTTGATTCCCTTATGGGCGATACGACAAGAAACGCCCGGGGGCTCATCCTTGATCTGCGCGGCAACCCGGGAGGCCTTCTTATCGAAGCCTGCCAGACGGCGGATCTCTTCTTAGGAGAGCATCAGTTCGTTGTCGGTACCGAGGGCCGGTCCCGGTGGAATGCGGGGGAGTACTTCGCCACCGGCGAGGACCTTGCCGCCGGTCTGCCCATGGCGGTCATTGTCGACAGGGGTTCCGCCTCTTCAGCGGAGATTGTGGCCGGGGCGCTGCAGCAGGCCGGGCGGGCGGCCCTGGTGGGTGACACCACCTTCGGCAAAGGTCTGGTTCAGGCGTATATCCGTTTCCTCGACGGCGACGGCCTTCGCCTGACCGTTTCGCGATACTACCTGGCTGGTCCGGTGTACCTCAACGACTTCGACTCCACCCTCAGCGACGTCGGGCACGGATTGGTTCCGGACTTCTACCTGGAGTCGGTGCGAGGACGCAGTTTTCCCCGGGCCCTGGAGAATTCGCTCCTTCTTCAGCGTTTTGCCGGCGAGTGCCAGGACGAGATCATTGATCGGACGGGCGAAGACGGTATGGCCGAACTGTGGAGCGCCGAGGTTGCGGCCTTTGCTGCTCGCGAAGGGTTCACCTATAAGACCCCGCGCACCGAACTCATCGCCGGCATGGTGGAGTTCGCGGTTTCCGATAGCGCTTCTGATGATGTCAATGCTACCCTGGCGGGGTTGCTGGCCACCTCTCAACGCGAAGACGAACGGCAGTTTTACATCCACCGCGACTACATCTTTTCGAGGTTGAAAGAGACTGCTTTTCAGCGGAAATACTCCACCAACCGCGCTTACCGTGAAGTGATCGTGCGGGAGAACCCGGCGGTTGCGTTGGCGGTTGACATCGTTTTTGGCAGGTGACGGGTTGACGATCCTGACTCAAGATCACATATTGCTTGGCCGATGCTCCACGAGATGGTTCTTTCCGGCGGCGGTGTCGCATCGGAAACAGGAATGAGCGTATAACTGACTATGAAAACAGCAGTCTTTTGCGATTTCGACGGCACTATCGCGCGACGGGATATCGGTTACCATCTGTTTCACCATTTCTCGGGCGGCAGGAACGATGAGTTGGTGCCCAGGTGGAAGAGCGGTCAACTGACAACCCGCGACTGCCTGCTTCAGGAGGCGGCGATGGTAACAGCCACGCCGCGGGAGATTTACCGCTTCCTTGATGGGTTCGAACTGAATCGCGGGTTTGCCGAGTTCGTGCAGCTCTGCCAAAGTCAGAAGACCGATCTCATCGTAACCTCCGACGGCCTCGAGTTCTATATCCGGTACGTGCTGAAACGGCACGGCATCAGCGGCCTTCTCGTCCTGGCCAACGTTGGTAAATTCCACGGGGGGGGCCTGACGGTCGAATTCCCCTACGACAACAAGTCCTGTGACCGCTGCGGCAATTGCAAGGGGGAACGCATCCGCGAGTACCGATCCGGGAATACCTCCACTCGAATCGTGTTTGTGGGCGATGGCTACTCTGACGCCTGCGCCACCGGTGAAGCCGACCTGATTTTCGCAAAAAAAGACCTTGTCGAATACTGCCGGGAAAACAATATTGGCTTTGTAGAATACGATGACTTTTTTGATGTCGCCCGTCACATGATCGAACAGGGCTACCTGACTGCACGCGGGCTGAAGCAGGCGAACGGAGCAAATCAATGAAGGCGATCATAATGGCCGGCGGGTTTGGCACCAGGCTCAGACCCCTTACTATAAACCTGCCCAAGCCGATGGTGCCCGTCGGTAATCTCCCCATGATGGAGCATGTCGTGTCGCTGCTGGCCCGGCACGGCGTCAGCCAGATCACATCATTGTTGTATTTCCAGGGTGACAGGATTCGGGACTATTTCAAAGACGGGAGTGCCCTCGGTGTCAGCATGGACTACGTCGAGACTGATGATGACTACGGCACTGCCGGCGCCGTGCGGTACGCCCTGGAGACGGCCCTCGAACCGACCCTGGTAATCTCAGGTGATTTGGTGACTGACTTTGACCTCACCGAAGCGATCCAGTGGCACCGCGAGAAAAGCTCGCAGGCGACCTTGCTGCTCACACGCATGGAGAACCCGCTGGCCTACGGCATCGTGATAACCGCCGGAGATGGAAGAATCGTCCGTTTTCTTGAGAAACCATCATGGGGGGAGGCCTTCTCCGACACCATCAATACCGGCATCTACCTGTTGGAACCGTCGGCCATAGACCTCATCCCGCCCCGCACCAACTTTGATTTCTCCCAGAACCTTTTCCCTCTTATGTTATCCAGGGACATGGGCCTGTACGGCAAGGTCATGCAGGGCTACTGGAAGGACGTCGGCAACGTCGGCGAGTACCGCCGTGTTCACATGGACCTGTTTGAGCGTAAAATGACATTGGACTTCGGGGGGGCAGCCGCCACGGCCGAAAACGCCGCCGTTTATCGGGGGGCCAACGTTCAGGTTGAAACGGGAGCCGAGCTTACCGGCACTGTTATCCTCGGCAACGACGTCCTGGTGGGATCGGGAACGAAACTGCACAATTGCGTCATCGGCAATCGCAGCCGTGTCGGGGCCGCCTGCAGCCTGACCAACTCGGTTATCTGGGAAGACAGTAGTATCGGCATCGAGGCCGTCATGAACAACGCTGTCGTCTGTAACCACTCGGAGATCGGACGCAATGTCCAGTTGCTTGACGACGTGATCGTCTCCGACGACTGCGTGATCGGGGACTCCGCCACCGTGAAGGCCAACTGCAAGATATGGCCGGGCAAGACGGTCGACCCTGGGGCTATCGTCTCCACCTCCATGGTCTGGGGAGAGAAGTGGAACCGGGAACTGTTTACGGACTCCAAGGTCACGGGACTGGCCCTGACCGAGATCACACCGGAAATGCTGGT